>JALREL010000057.1 GCA_023262005.1 Sphingorhabdus sp.
ATCCGAATAGCCGATCATCACTTCCTGATGCCCACGCGCATGGGCCAGAGCCTTCATCGCGGGCAGCGCAAAAAATGCCGCCATGATGTCAGGCGCGGCTTCAAGGTCGCTGATGGTTTCGAACAGCGGAACCACCATGATCGGCGCAACGGGCGTTCCGTCGTATTCGATGCGATAGAGCCCTGCCTCCTTCAGCAGCACATAGACCTCGAGCAAGTCCGACAGGCTGGTCGTCTTGCTGATGATATAAGTGGTGATTGCGCCCGGCCCGAAGGTTTCGAGCGCATGGGCGGCGGCATGGACGATGGCAAGTTCGCCCGATGCTTCTTCGTCCAGGGCGGTCGCGGCTCCGCCGAGTGGCCGGTTGTGCGACAATTCCTGCGACAGCAGGGCAACCCGGGCTGCTTCGTCCATTTCCAAGTAAGCCGGCGCCACGCCAGCCTCGCGCAGCAATTCGGCAACAACGCGCTCATGAACATCGCTATTCTGGCGCAGGTCGAGCGTTGCGAGGTGGAAACCGAATGTCTCGACCGCGCGTATCAACCGGCCGAGAGCGCCTCCGCTCGACAAGGCACCCTGGCCTTCAGAAGCGAGCGCAGAGGCGATGGTAACGAGGTCGCGGCGGAAGCTTTCGGGTGATGCGTAGGGTTGGCCAGATAGACGCGACGGGCGCGGTGGCGCTTCGCCGACAAGCTGCGCGTATGTCGCGCACAGGCGGGCATAGATACCCGAAAGTGCACGGCGATAAGGTTCATCGACACGGCTGGGCGCGGAATCGCCGCTGGCGTCGGCAAGGTCCAGCACGGCTTGCGGTACATGGGCCAGTTCGGAAGAGATGGAAATCTCTGCACCCAGCGAATGGACGCTGTCGAGATAATGCCTGAGCGCTGTTCCCGCGCCGCGCGTCAGGGCATGGTCAAGCGTTTGCGCGTTGACAAACGGGTTACCGTCACGATCACCACCGATCCAGCTTCCCAGCCGCAGGAAGGATGGCGGGCGATGGCCCAGTTCATGCTCCCAGCGCGCGTACAGCTTTGGCAATGCGACGAGGAACACTTCCTCCATATAAGCGCGAGCATTTTCGATCTCGTCCGCAACCACCAGCTTTTCGCGGCGCAATGGGCGGGTCTGCCAGAGTAGGGCGATCTGGCGCTGTATGGCATCCTCGACGCGATCGCCGGCGTCGGTCACATCCTGCCCCGCATCGCGCAGCCGCATCAACGCAGCTATGCGGTTTTTGTGGTCGATCATGCTCTTGCGGCGCACTTCGGTCGGGTGCGCGGTCAGCACGGGGACGATCAGGCTTTGGCCTAGCAGTTCGCCAACCTTCTCGGCACCGATCCCCTCGGCCTGCAATCTAGCCACCGCTTCAGAAAGGGTCGCGCTGCCATCCTGGGCATGCGACTGCCGGTCTTCGGCAAGGTTGGCCAGCAGCGAAAACAGCATGAAGCCACGGACAAAGGCAACGGTATCGTCAAGATTCAGCGCTTCCAGCCCGGTGTCGACCTGGCCGCCGACGCCGCGGTGGCGATCAACGCTCGCCGCGCGGATATATTCGGTCTGCCGGAACAGCTTTTCACCGCCATAGGCGCGAATGACATCGCCCAGCATCCTGCCAAGAAAGCGGATATCCGGATTTTGCTGGATGGGTTGGGGCGCCGTTCGGTTCATGGGCTGGACGATTGCGAGCGCTTCGCCCCCGGGTCAAGCGGCATAGCTATGCAAAGATGGCCGCTATGCGTGCGTTTAGCCCGGAAGGTTGCTCAACTCGACGATCGTTCGGGTTTGCGCATCGACATCCTTGCGCACCGCCTCTTGATAGGGGGCTGCCAGACGGATGATGCCTTCATCCGCCCCTTTGTCTCGCTCGGCTGCTATCAACCGATCAATTTCGGCTAGCGCCGACAGCGAATCCGATCGCAATTTTTCAAGCTTGGAAATTTCCATATGCGCAACGACCCAGCCTTCGCTTCCTTCGGCAGCGCCGGAGCCGAGCTGTGCTGCCTGGCGGGCTGCTGGCAGGGCATTGCGAAAGGCCGCGTCAGCAGCGTTGTGCCGATCGGTAAGCGCCTGCAATTGTGCGCGCAGCGAATCGGGCAGGCTGGTCGACAAAATTTCTGCCTCAGCAGGTGGCTCGACGATTGGAGCCTCGGTTTCATAGGGCCGCTTCGCCAGCGAAGGAAACTCACCCTCGGGAAGGGCGCATGCCCCCAATAACAGGCTGGAGCCCAGCAAAAGGCAGATAGTCTTGCGGTTGACGCGATGCATGCAGCAGGTTTAGGCGGCGCTGAACGTGCAGGCAAGCGCTGGCGCATCGATAGCCCGAAACCCGCCAAAAAAGCCGAAAGGCACGTTGACAAAGCCGACTCAATCGACTAGCTGCGCGCCTTCCAATGCGGGCCTTCGGGACTCGTGTTTCGTTGTTGCGCGTTGGAAAAGCCCAAAAAACGGGCGAAAAGCAGATATAAAGAGATTGAGACAAGCCATGTTCGCTATCGTGCGCACAGGCGGCAAGCAGTATCGCGTCGCCGCCGGAGACAAGATCGCAGTTGAAAAACTGCCTGGAAACGCTGGTGACACCGTGTCGCTGGACGATGTGTTGCTCGCGGGCGACGGTGGCGAGATCAAGGACGCCAAGGGTCTGGTCGTTTCGGCCGAGATCATTGCGCAGGAGCGTGGCGAAAAGGTCATCGTCTTCAAGAAGCGCCGTCGGCACAATTATCGCCGTAAGCAAGGTCATCGCCAGTCGCTGACGCTGCTGCGCATCACTGCCGTTGGTGGCGCCGCGCCGAAAAAGGCTGCTGCCCCCAAGGCTGAAAAGACCGAAGCTGCTGCTGAAGCAGCTCCCGCCAAAAAGGCTGCGCCGAAAAAGGCCGCTGCCAAAAAAGCCGAATAAGAATTCAGGAGTTTAGACCATGGCACATAAAAAAGCAGGTGGTTCCAGCCGTAACGGTCGCGACTCAGCAGGTCGTCGCCTTGGCGTGAAGAAGTTCGGCGGTCAGGAAGTGATCGGCGGCAATATTATCGTGCGTCAGCGCGGGACCAAGGTGTACCCGGGCGCTGGTGTTGGCATGGGCAAGGACCACACCCTCTTCGCACTCGTTGAAGGTCGCGTCCGATTCCACGCCGGCAAACTCGGCCGCAAATATGTGTCGGTAGACACTATGGCAGTGGCCGCAGAATAAAATAGGACAACCATAACGGGTTGTCCGTCTGGACGACCCGGGGGGGTGGCGACACCTCCCATCGCGCAAGGGAGACGGGTCATCCGGCTCCCTTTTCTTTTTGCCCCATTCTCCCTGCACCTCGCCCCATCGGGCGTGAAAAGTTTCACAAGGCTGTCACTAAAACCTTCCAAGGGGCAGCCGTCTGGTCAGGAGAGAGCCAATGTTCGCAAGGACTGAAAGACTGTTGTTAAGACCCAGCTGGCCCGAGGATGCGGGCCCGCTGTACCGTGCGATTGCCGATGAAGGCATCGTGCGTAACCTCGCGCGTGCGCCTTGGCCCTATTCGCTGGAGGATGCGGTGCGCTTTGTCAGCAGCGATCAAGCCGAATTGTTCCCCAATTTCATTCTCTACAAGCGCACGGACGGTGCCCCCGTCATTGTTGGCGCTTGCGGTATTGGCGAGCATGGCGATGCTGCTGAACTCGGCTATTGGATCGCTCGCCCCTATTGGGGGCAGGGCTTTGCCAGTGAAGCCGGTCGTGCGGTTGTCGAGATCGCAAAGACCGTCGGCCACCGCAAACTGGTTGCATCGCACTTCATCGATAATCCGGCATCGGGTGCGGTACTGCGCAAGCTTGGTTTTCGTTCAACGGGTAAGCGCGAGGAACGGTTCAGCGCGGGGCGGGGCTATGCAGCAACGACGATCCTCTACGAACAGGATCTTTGCTGCGACGACGATCAGACCCCGGACGCGGCGTCGATTTGGGCGATGCGAGGCGGTTGTTTTGAAGGGCTGCGCGCCGCTTAAGCGGGGGCAGTGACCTTTTCGCGAAGCGGCGGCGCAGTATGCACGACATCGCCCGCTGCACCCTCGGTCACCAGCTTGATGGCCGCGAGCATATTCTCTCCACGTACCAAAAGCTCGCGGTCGTCAATGTGGTTCGGGTGGAAACCGGGACGGAAAAATTCGAGCCACGGCCCCATCACATTGCGTCCGATCGCGCCCTTGGCAAAGCCGTTGCGGATGCACAGCCACCAGGCGGTCGATTTTGCCAGCCCATCCTGATTGAGCAATTCGACCTGCCCACGGGTGCGGTTGATGAAGAAACTGATCGACACGGTGAGGAGCAGCGCACTGCGCGTAAACCAGCGCCGTATGCCGCTCCACTCGCGGGTAGCAAACATCCAGACGTCAAAGGCGACCGCCTTATGCTCCACCTCTTCGATGGCGTGCCAGAGCCATAGCTTGCGCAGTTCGAGGTCGGTTCCTTCGAGATGTTTGCGATTCTTGAGGATTTCTGCCGCGACGATGGCGGTCAGGTGTTCGATGCACATGGTGGCACCAAGCTTGGTGACTTCGCCACATCCTGAAAAGAAGGAGACAAATTGCTTGATCGCGCGATCGAGCGCGTCGATGTCGTAGCCCGCTTCGATAATCGCCTTGTTGAAGCCGACATGTTCGCGGCTGTGCGCGGCTTCCTGTTCGATGAAGGTCGCTATGTCGCGCTGCAACTGTCCGTCGGTTCGATCGCGCCAAGGGTGCAACGCTTCGATCATGAAAGCTTCGCCGCGTGGGAACACCACCGACAGCGCGTTGAGGAATGCGGTGGCGAACATGTCGTCGCGTACCCAATGGCGTCGATTTAGCCGTGCCTTGTTACCCCGAAATGCGCGCACATGCATGCGCTGCGCTGCGTTGCCGCCTGCGGGCGCGGCGGCCCCGCTTGAAATGCTCGCGATATCCATGCCTGGCCGATTAACGGCGGCAGGATAAATAGTTGTAAATTCCTATGGTTAATAACCGTAAAGAAATGGTGATTTCTCAATATCACCAAAGCCTTGCGGCGTTAACGCGGCATCATGCAGATTGGGGGTTTTCCGCCTCATAACGGGCAATCAGGTGCTTCTCGTCCGCGTTCCAGGGATGGAATCCCGGCAGGAAATAAGCCGCCCAAGCGCCCAATATCTTGCGGAACATACCCGGATTGCCAAAAGCATACCACAAAATGCCACGCTTCGCGCGCCAACCGGTTATGCCGTCCTGTTCGAGAAGGTTGAGCATGCCCTTAATGCGTTCGGGAATGAAGCGGGTGGTGATCACAAGCATCATCAGCGATTTCAGTTTCCAACGGCGATACCGGCCCCAGCCACGCGTTGCATGCAGCCATGTGTCATAGGCAACGGCCTTGTGCTCAATCTCTTCGACTGCATGCCAGCGCCACAATGCGGCTGCTTCTGCATCAGCTCCTTGCAAATGCTTCGGATTTTCGAGCAGTTCGCGGGCAAGGATCGCCGTGAAATGTTCCAGCGCCATGGTCGCGGCGAGATTCACTATCGCCGGGCGCGTCTTGATCAATTCAAGGACATGGTCGACCTGCGCATCGAGGAAGCTGACATCATAGCCCGCATCGGTCACGCGGCGGTTGAAAGCCACATGTTCGCGCGTGTGCATCACTTCCTGCATCGTGAAGGCACGGATTTCCTCTGCCAATTTCGGCGGTGCGCCATCGCGGAATGCCTTCACACTTTCGATGAAAAAGGCCTCACCTTTCGGGAAAGTGGTCGACAGCGCGTTGAAAAAGGCGGTCGCAAAGGGATTGCCATTGTTCCACCAACGCCCCTGTACATGGCCTTCACCACGACCGAAACGCCGATCGCGCGGCGTGATGACCAGATCCGGAGGCGTTGGGGCCGCTTTTTGCACAGCTATTTCGGTATCAATCTTGACAGGAGCGTTCACGAGTTGTCCCTTGTTGGTGGGGAATAGGGATATAGCTGGGTATTTAAGGTAACTAACACCGATGTCAATTGTGAAGTTCCCGACAAAGGGTGAAGCGGTCGCACGCAAGCGTTTGTCACCAGAAGCCAGCCGTCTGGCTGCGCTGGAGGCTGCGCGCGACATTCTGGTCGAAGCAGGCCCGCAGGCCGTCACTCTAAAGGCGGTCGCCGCACGGATCGGGCGCACGCATGCCAATTTGCTGCACCATTTCGGCTCGGCTTCGGGCCTGCAACGCGATTTGGCGGCTTATCATGCGGAGTCGATCTGTTCCGATATTGGTGAACAGATCCACCGTTTCCGCGGCGGCGACATCGGCCCGCGCGATCTGGTCGACATGATTTTCGACCATTTCGATAAAGCGGGTGCTGGGGCCCTTGCCGCTTGGATGCTGCTCAGCGGTAATGAGGATGCGCTCAACCCTGTGGTGGAAGCAATCCATCGGCTGGTCGATGAAGTCGGTGAAGGCGGCCATGAAGATGGCAATCTGCACAAGCTGACGATGGAACTGGTGCTCTTGGCACTGGGCGACTCGCTGCTTGGCGGTCCGCTGTCCATGTCGCTGGGGCTCGATCGCGGGGCCGGCCGTGAAATTGCCGCCGAGCGTTTGGCCCAATCCTTTGCTGCCTGGCAAGCAAGGCAGCAGTAATAAAGCTCAGAGAATCAGGCGGCGCGGCGCATCGTCTGGTTAAGCCATGCACGCGCAGCTTTTTGTGCATCTGCTATTTCGCGCGCAGTCATCTCGTCGGAAATCTCGGCTCGGCAATAAACGGCCTCTTCATTTCCGTTGAGTGCGGCGAGATTGAACCATTTATGCGCCTCGATCAGGTCGACATCGACGCCGCCGCTGCCGGTTGAAAAAGCCACGCCCAGGTCAAACAGAGCCTGCGCATTGCCACGGGCTGCATCCGCCAGTCGGCTCTCCATAAGAAAGGTCGCACTTTTCAGGCTGTTGGCCATGATGAATTCCCCTCAGTTGCTAGGGGAGTGTTCGCCCGAACATGGATAATAAATGGTTAACGCCGAACGAAGTTTTTTAATCCGCGATGGAGAAACTCATTCTACGGCAAGATTGTCGATTAATCGGGTCTTGCCGATTTTCGCGGCTGCCAGCAATCGAGCCGGTCGTCCGGTCAATGCCGTAACAGGTTGCAGCGTTTGGGCGTCGGCCAAGGCAAAATAATCCACATTGGAGAAACCGGCAGCCAAAATGTCGTCGGTCGCCGCTGCCAGGATCAATTCGATATGCCCCCCTGCCAATATGGAATCACGTGCCTTTTGCAGCGCTTGTGGCAAGGCCAGTGCGGCCGCGCGTTCCTGCGCCGAGAGATAGGCATTGCGTGAAGAGAGCGCGAGGCCGTCGCTATCGCGCACAATGGGCACACCGACTATTTCGACATTGATATCCAGATCGCGGACGAACTGGCGGATTACGGCAAGCTGCTGGAAATCCTTTTCGCCAAAGCAGGCGAGATCGGGCTCAACCTGGTTGAACAATTTGGTGACCACCAAAGCGACGCCATCGAAATGTCCCGGACGTGCGCCACCGCAATAGCCGCTGCTCGGCCCGGCGACATGAACTTTGGTGGCGAAACCTTCGGGATAGACCTCGCTCACTGGCGGGGCCCAAAGCAGGTCGACCCCAGCCGCCAGCAATTTGGCCGAATCCTCTTCAAGCATGCGGGGATAGGCTTCGAGATCCTCATTCGGGCCGAATTGGGTGGGGTTAACGAAAATCGATACCGCCACGGCGTCCGCACGCCGCTTGGCCTCTTCCACCAGCTCTAAATGCCCGGCGTGGAGCGCGCCCATGGTGGGTACCAACGCCAGCGACTTATCCGCAGCTTTTATGGCGCGGGTGGCGGCGCGGAGTGCGGACAGGCTATTGATGGTTTGCACGTAATTTGGGCCTTGGTTATGGCAGGTGAGCGCATACAGCGCGGCACATCGCGCCGCGCAAGACGAATTTCGGTACCAGGGGCAAAAAGGGCACATGGCCAAGGCACATCATATTGTATTTGCGAATGAAAAGGGCGGCACTGGAAAGTCCACCACTGCCATTCATGTCGCCATCGGGCTTGCCTCGCGCGGTGCCCGGGTCGCCTGCCTCGATCTCGATTCGCGCCAACGCACGCTTTTCCGCTATCTGGAAAACCGGCGTGACACCATGGCGCGCCGCGATATTCAACTGCCCCTGCCGGTATTCGATGTCTTCGATCAGGAATCGCAGGCGCGGCTCGAAGAGCAGATCGCCCGGCTGGAAGCGGACAGCGATTTCCTGATCTTTGATACGCCGGGTCGCGACGATCCCTATGCGCGCTTTGTTGCCACGCGCGCCAACACGCTGGTCACCCCGATCAATGACAGCTTCATTGATTTCGATCTGATGGGCCGTGTCGATGCCGAAAATTTCAAGGTGAAGAAGCTCAGTTTCTACGCTGAATTGATGTGGGAAGCGCGCATGGCACGCGCCCGCGCCGATGGCACAACGATTGACTGGGTGGTGCTTCGCAACCGCCTGCACAATATGGAAGCGCGCAACCAGCAACGTATGACCGACGCGATTGCGGAGCTTTCCAAGCGTGCAGGATTCCGGGTTGTACCGGGTCTCAACGAACGCGTCATTTATCGCGAACTTTTCCCGTCGGGGCTCACGCTGGTCGACAAGGGGCATTTGGGCAATCTGGGTACCGCGCATGTCGTGGCGCGGCAGGAATTGCGCGAATTGGTCTCTGCTCTCGCGCTCCCCGAATTTTCGCAGCCGCAGCTCGTCTGATGGCATTACTCCTCCTTCTTGTAGCGGCTGGCATTGGCTGGGGGCTATGGTCGGGGAAGTTGATGCCCAAGCAATTGCTGCCGCTGGCGCTGGTGATCGCGGGGGCCGTGCTGTCCTTGCGCGGTGCCTGGTTGCTGGGGCTGCCGGCTATAGGTTTCGGTATATTCTGGTTCCGCGGCATGACCTTGCGGTTATCGAAACTGCGCAAAATACCCGGCAACGAATATGAACTTGCGGCCGCGCGCTGGATGCTGGGCGTGTCTCCGGAAGATGGTGCTGAAAAGATCAAGGAACGGCATAAGGAACTGGTTGCGAAACAAGATTCCGCAAGTGGCGACGAAGAAGAACGCAAACGTAAATTAAATGAAGCGCGCGATCTTTTGCTTGATGATTTGAAACGAAAAAAGCGTTAGGCGCATTTCCGAACATTCAAAAACTTCGGAGTTCTCCCTCATGCCGCACAATTTCCATCCCACTTCGCTGCGTGAATATGACATTCGCGGAATCATTGGGGAGACGTTGGGGTCAGAGGATGCATATGCCATCGGTCGCGGTTTTGCGACATTGCTTGGCCGGGCAGGTGGCAAGAAGGTCGCTGTCGGTTATGATGGCCGCACCAGTTCTCCAATGCTCGAAGAGGCGTTGATCCGCGGCATCAATGACAGCGGATTGGACGCAGTCTCGGTCGGCATGGGGCCGACACCGATGCTATATTATGCCGAGGCCGTGCTCGAGGATGTCGATGGCGGCATCCAGAT
Source organism: Sphingorhabdus sp. (assembly GCA_023262005.1). Lineage (GTDB taxonomy): Bacteria > Pseudomonadota > Alphaproteobacteria > Sphingomonadales > Sphingomonadaceae > Sphingorhabdus_B > Sphingorhabdus_B buctiana. The sequence goes on from JALREL010000057.1 coordinate 9,478, forward strand.
AACCGGCAGCCACAACCCCGCCAATTATAATGGCTTCAAGATGGTCTTCCAGGGACGTCCTTTTTTTGGCGCTGATATCCAGACGCTCGGCGCGATGGCGGCGGCGGGTGATTGGGCCGAGGGAACGGGCAGCGCGTCGACACTCGACATCATGGACCGCTATGTAGCGCGCATTGCCGAGGCTGCGCCCGACAAGCCGTTCCGGATCGGTTGGGATACTGGCAATGGTGCCGCTGGCCCGGTGGTCGAGCGGCTGGTGAAGCTGCTTCCGGGTGAGCATTATACGCTGTTTACCGATGTTGATGGCAATTTTCCAAATCATCATCCCGATCCTACAGAGGAGAAGAACCTCGCTGACTTGAAGGCGCTTGTCGCGGAGAAGCAGCTCGATTTCGGATTGGCTTTTGACGGCGACGGCGACCGCATCGGCGCGATTGACGGCCAGGGACGGGTGATTTGGGGCGACCAGTTGCTGCAAATCTTCGCCGAAGATGTGCTTGCCGATGTTCCGGGGGCCACGATCATCGCCGACGTCAAGGCGTCACAGGCATTGTATGACCGGATCGCGGCGCTCGGCGGCCAGCCTTTGATGTGGAAGACCGGGCACAGCCTCATCAAGTCCAAAATGAAGGAGGTTTCCTCTCCGCTGGCGGGCGAGATGAGCGGGCACATCTTCTTCAAGCATGATTATTACGGCTTCGACGATGCGATCTATGCCGGCTTGCGGCTGATGCGCGCCTCGGCGCGGCTGGGCAAGAGTGTCACCGAATTGCGCTCCGCAATGCCTGAAATGATCAACACTCCCGAAATGCGTTTCCAGGTCGATGAAAGCCGCAAATTCGCGGTGATTGACGAAGTTCTGGCCCGGCTTTCGGCGGAAGGCGCGGACGTGAACGCCACCGATGGCGCACGCGTGAATACCGCCGATGGCTGGTGGCTGCTGCGCGCCTCAAACACACAGGACGTGCTGGTTGCACGCGCTGAGGCTTCGTCAGAGGCGGGGCTTGAGCGGCTGATGGCACAAATCGACGCGCAACTCGCGGCAAGCGGGCTGGAACGTGGGGAAAATGTCGGGCATTAAGCCCAGGTGACTTTACCCCCCATCATCAACGATTGGTTCGCCTCTCGTGGCTGGGCGCCGCGGCGGCACCAGTTGGAGATGGTTGAGGCTGCGGCAGAGGGGCGGCATGCGTTGCTGGTCGCGGCAACGGGTGCGGGTAAGACGCTGTCGGGCTTTCTTCCGACCTTGGCCGAACTCATCGCCGACCCCGATTTTGACGGGCTTCACACGCTCTACATCTCCCCGCTAAAGGCGCTCGCGGTCGATGTGCGGCGCAACCTCCTCATGCCGGTCGAGGAGATGGGGCTGCCGATCCGCATCGAGACCCGCACGGGCGATACGCCGTCCGAGCGCAAGTCGCGGCAGCGGGTGCGTCCACCGCATATCCTGCTGACCACGCCGGAGTCATTGTCGCTGCTGCTCAGCCATGAAGACAGCCTTTTGCTGTTCGCTGGACTCAAGCGTGTAATCATCGATGAGGTCCACGCCTTCGCTAATTCAAAGCGCGGCGATCTGTTGTCGCTCAGTCTGGCGCGGTTGCAAAAGCTGTCCCCCCAGATGCAGCGGGTCGGGCTATCGGCGACCATCTCCGATCCCGATGCCTATCGCGCCTGGCTCGCGCCCTATGGCGAGATTGATGCGGTGCGGCTGGTCGAGGGCGAACCCGCCGCTGACCCCGATCTTCAGATATTGCTTCCGGAAGGCCGCGTGCCATGGTTGGGGCATAGCGGGCAATATGCGGTGCCGCAGCTGATCGAGGAGATTGGCAGGAACCGCACAACGCTCATTTTCTGCAACACACGTTTCCTTGCAGAGTTTATTTTCCAGAAGCTTTGGGACGCGAACGATCCCAAATATCCGATCGGCATCCACCATGGCTCGCTATCGGTCGAGGCGCGGCGCAAGGTCGAAGGCGCGATGGCGGCGGGCGAGCTGAAGGCGCTGGTCTGCACAGCCTCGCTCGACTTGGGTGTCGATTGGGGAGATGTCGATTGCGTGATCCAGATGGGCGCACCGAAAGGTAGTTCGCGCCTGCTGCAGCGCATCGGCCGGTCGAACCACCGTCTGGACGTGCCCTCGAAGGCGCTGCTCGTCCCCGGCAATCGCTTCGAATATCTGGAGGCGCAGGCCGCGTTTGATGCGGTGGAGGAAGGCGTGCGAGATGGAGAGGTGTTTCGCCCCGGCGGTTATGATGTCCTCGCCCAGCATGTCATGGCCTGCGCTTGCGCCGCGCCGTTCAACGAGGCGGAGCTGCTCGACGAGGTGCGTTCGGCCATGCCCTATAGCGGGCTGGATGCCGCGACTTTCGGGCGCGTGATCGAATTTGTCGCTACCGGCGGCTATGCGCTGAAAGCTTACGACAAGTTCCGGAAACTGGTGCCGGACGGGAAGGGCAATTGGCGCCTGTCGCACCCCAAATTTGCGGCGCAGCACCGTTTCAATACCGGGATTATCGTCGATGCACCCATGCTCGACGTGCGCTTCAAAAATGGCCGCAGTCTCGGGCGAGTGGAGGAATATTTTGCAGCGCCCTTGCGCCCTGGCGACAGCTTCATCTTCGCGGGAATGGCGCTTGAGGTGGAGGCGATCCGCGATCTTGACCTGATCGTGCGGGCAGCAAAAAAGGCGGCGCAGATACCATCTTATATGGGCGCGAGAATGCCGCTCACCACGCATTTGGCTAGCCGCGTGCGTGCATTCCTGACCGACCGGGCCGGCTGGTCGCGCTTTCCCGATGATGTGCGCGAATGGCTGGAAATGCAGGATTGGCGCAGCGCATTGCCCGAACCGGGGCAACTGCTCGCAGAGACCTTCCCGCACGAAGACCGGTATTATCTGGTCGTCTATCCGTTCGAAGGCTGGAACGCGCACCAGTCGCTCGGCATGCTGGTGACCAAGCGGATGGAAATGCGCGGGCTCAAACCTATGGGCTTTGTCGCCAACGACTATGCGCTCGGCGTGTGGAGCCTCGAGGAGGTGACCGACCCTGCGTCCTTATTCTCGTCCGACATATTGGAGGTAGAATTTGTCGACTGGGTCGAGAACAGCTACCTTCTCAAACGCGCCTTCCGTGAAGTCGCGATCATCTCCGGCCTTGTCGAACGCCAGCATCCGGGCAAGCGCAAGTCGGGCAAGCAAGTCACCTTTTCGACCGACCTGATTTATGACGTGCTGCGCAAATATGAGCCTGGCCATTTGCTGCTCGAAGCGGCGTGGCATGATGCGCGCGCGCGGCTGACCGATGTAGGGCGGCTGGGCGACCTGCTCGACCGGGCCGAAGATACAATGCTGCATATCCGTCTCGACCGCGTCAGCCCGATGGCGGTGCCATTGATGGTTATGATCGGGCGCGAAAGCGTGGCGCAGGGTTCTGTTGATGATGCGTTGCTGGTCGAAGCAGAGAGCCTCGCGGGCATCGCGATGACCCCCTGAATGTCGTTCGTCGAATAAATTGTGCGCCGCTTGTCGGTTGCCTCATATCGGCGTAATATCTGACCAGAGGAGACGGGCCATGCGACACTGGCTGGTATTTTCATTGGCGACGTTGGGAACAGCGCCCTTGCTGGCGTTCGCAACCGGTCAGGATGCGGCACCATCCCAGTCAGACGTGCCCATCATTCCGGAATTGTCGATCATCCAGCCGTTCGAAATCGACCGGACCGACCGGATGACAGTGCCGGTGCGCATCAACAACAGCGAGCCGGTGGATTTCATCGTCGATACCGGGGCCGAACGTACGGTGATATCAGGTGATCTGGCGCAACGCCTTGCACTCGAAGCTGGGCCCGAACTGCGGCTCGCCACGATCAGCGGGCCCACGACGGCACCATCTTTCTACATCGAGGAATTGACGCTCAAGTCGCACAAGGTGGAAGGGATCGAAGCCCCCGCGCTGGAGCGAAACAATCTGGGTGGCAATGGCCTGCTTGGTATCGACAGCCTGGAGGACAGCAAGGTCTTCCTCGATTTTCGCACACAGCATCTCGAGGTGCTTCCGTCGACCCGCCGACCCGGAAAACTCGAACAGGGCATGATTGTCGTCAGTGCAAAAAAGCGGGCCGGACGGATGATCCTTTCCAGCGCAGAGGTTGACGGGATCAAGGTCGACATCATCCTCGATACCGGCGCGCAGGCCAGCATGGGCAATTTCGCGCTGCGTGATCGTTTGCGTAAGAGGCACTTGCGCTTTGATTATATGCCGGTGAAGATGAAAAGCGTTACTGGCAAGGAATTGCACGGCGATTTCAGCCAGATCCGCGAAATCAGGATCGGCAATTTCAACGTTACGAACCTGCCGGTAACATTCACGCAGAATTATGCATTCGAAGCCTTGAACCTTAATGATCGGCCGGCAATCCTGTTCGGCATGGATGCGCTTAAGCTCTTTGACCGCGTAATCATCGATTTCGGAAGCCGTCGGGTCGCCTTTGATTTGCCGCGTGGCGCGAGGCGCGAAGCCGCTTCCCGGCTGGCATTGGCCAATCGTTAAGCAGCCTTGTCTGCCAGCGGTTTGCGCAGTTCGAGGCCGTGGCCAATCAGTTCGCGTTCGTCGAAGACGAAACAATCGCCTTGCCACTTGCTTTGCTCTGGCGGGACTTGCTCCAGATATTTGAGGATGCCGCCTTTAAGGTGATACACCTCATCAAAGCCTTGCGCGCGCACATAAGCGGTCGCCTTTTCGCAACGGATTCCGCCGGTGCAAAACATGGCGAATTTCGGCGTTTTCCCTTCGGCGCGCAATTTTTCCGCCTCGGCATCGAACCATGCAGGGAATTGGCGGAATGAAACCGTTTCGGGATTGATCGCCCCTTCGAACGTACCGGCCTGCACCTCGAAATCATTGCGCGTATCGATGACGATGGTGTCGGGATCGGAAATCAGCGCATTCCAATCGGCAGGATCGACATAATGGCCGACATCAGATCGCGGATCGATGCCTTCGACGCCCATGGTCACGATTTCGCGCTTCAACCGCACCTTCAATTTGCCGAACGGCATCGCCTCGGCGTTTGAATATTTGACTTCCATGGCGGCAAAGCCATCCCAGCTCCTGATATAGGCGACCAGTTCCTCCAGCGCTTCGCGGCTTCCGGCAACAGTGCCATTGATGCCTTCGCTGGCGAGCAGCAAGGTTCCCTTTATTCCGCGCGCTTCGCAAAATGCGAAAAGCGGGCCGCGCACTGCGGCAGTGTCTGCAATCGGGGCGAAGTGATAAAGAGCGACAACCGAAATCATGGGCGGGCGCATAGCGTAAAAGCGGCGGCTTGTCAGCCCGCGCTGCTTTGCGCATAGCGGCTGTCGTGACGGCAACAATCTCATTCGGTGGAAGCGAATTCATCCTCGCAGGCGAGGCGGCATTGTTCTGGCCAGCGCATTCGGCATTGCTTGTCGCCGACCTGCATCTCGAAAAGGCGTCCAGCTATGCGATGGCTGGGCAATTCCTGCCCCCTTATGACAGCCGAGCAACGCTCGAGGAACTCGCCAGCCTTTCGCGGAAATTCGGTGCCCAGGCGATTTATTGCCTGGGTGACAATTTCCATGACGATGGTGGTGAGGAGCGCTTGGAAGCCGCGGCAGCCAGCGTGTTGCGACGCTTGACCGCAAGCCATGATTGGCGCTGGATTGTCGGTAACCACGATCCGGGGATCGCCGCCAATTGGGGTGGTATCGTTCACGAAGAATTGTGCATCGATGGCATCATCCTGCGGCACGAGGCAGAGCCACGGTCTAACGGACCCGAAATCTCTGGCCATTTCCATCCCAAATTCCGCCAGCAAATCCGCGGCAGGTTGGTTTCGCGGCGTTGCTTCGTTCGCAGCCCGCAAAAACTCATCCTGCCGGCATTTGGTGCACTGACCGGCGGGCTTGATGCCGATGATCCAGTGATCAGCGCAGCATGTGCAGGAATGGCACTAGAGGCCATCGTACCAGCAGTGGGCAGGGCGCTCTGCTTCCCGCTAACGGCTTTATCAACCGCCCGATAACAACCAATATCTAGGTGCGGGCCCCGAACAGGGCCGTACCCACCCTAACATGGGTTGAGCCGAGCTGGATCGCCGTCGCAAAATCATCTGACATGCCCATGCTGAGTTGCTTCAGGCCATGGCGCGCCGCCAGTTCGGCGAGCAAAGCGAAATATGGTGCGGGTTCGACATCGGCGGGCGGTATGCACATCAGCCCGATCACATCGATGCCCTCAACCTTTGCCGCGTCGAGCAGTTCGGGCAGTTCCGCAATCGCGCAACCGCCCTTTTGCTCCTCCTCGCCAATATTGACCTGGATGAAACAGGGAAGTTGCTTGCCTGCTTTGTTCATCGCCTTCGAAAGCGCGGTCAAAAGCGACATACGATCGAGCGAGTGGATGCAGTCAAACAGCGCAACCGCGTCGTCGGCCTTGTTCGATTGCAGCTGGCCGATGAGGTGCAACTGGATATCCGGATCGGCTGCGCGCAGTTCCGGCCATTTGGTCGCCGCCTCTTGCACCCTGTTCTCGCCAAAATGCCGATGGCCTGCCTCGAGCAGCGGACGGATTTCGTCCGCGCTCCGGGTCTTGGAAACCGCGATCAGGGCAACGTCATCCGGCGATCGCTGCGCGATCTTGCCGGCCTTGGCCATTTCGGTTCGGATATCGGCCAGCCGCTGGGCCGGATTTTCTGGAGTCGCATCAGCCATGGCCGCGCGCTATAGCCGCTGGCATGCCCGCCTTCCAGCCATTGCGAAAACCTGTTCCTCGCACATGGTTGATGACAGACCCTCGCCTGGGGAGCCGGCTTCTGGCTGCAATTCAAAAACTTCCTGCCGGGTCAGGTGTCATTTTTCGCCATTACGAATTGGAAGAGCGGCAGCGACGCCAACTGTTTGCTGCGGTTCGACGCATCTGCGCTAGGCGTGGGCATATGCTCATCCTCGCTGGTGAAGCTCGCGATGCAGCGCAATGGCACGCCGATGGCTTCCACCGGCGTAACAGCCGCCACCGGGCGATATGGCACAGTGCGCCCGTTCATAACCTCAACGAAATTCGCGAGGCGCTGCGAAACGGTGCCGGAATATTGTTTCTTTCGCCCTTGCGGCAAACGCGTTCGCACCCGGGCCAGCCCGCGCTGGGGCCAAGTCGTTTTGGTCAGCTTGCCCGGCTATGCCAGCCTGCAAAAGTGATTGCGCTTGGCGGGATGAACCGGGCGCAGGCAGCCAAATGGCCGCAAACCATGGTTCACGGCTGGGCAGCCATCGACGCTTTCACAAAATGAAGTTGCTTTAGAAGCGGATCTTGGTGCCGACGTAGACGGCTTCGCTATCCGGGCTGCTGTTAGCAGCGGGCATCAGGCGGTCACGCTCGCTCGCGTAACGGACGCCTGCGGTCACGTCGATGCGACGTGAAATCGAGAAGCTGCCGCCGACATTGAAGGCATAATCGCCCGCTGCTGCCGATCCACGCGGATTGGGTGCCGCATTGCCAACCTTGCCGACGCTGACATCGGTGTTGAAACGGCTGGGCTTTTTCTTTGCGTCATCATCCAGCTTGAAGCTGCCTTGGCCGACCATGGTCGAGAGGCGAGGTTGCTGGGTCTGCACGGCATTGGCAGGCAGCTTGAAACCCTGCCAACCACGTGACGCGGTGAGCTGGTAGTTCGAATTGTTCAGGCGAACGGTGTTCCCCGCTCCTGCTTCGATTTGCGCGATTGCGGACCGGATCGACACCGCATTGCCCGCATCGGCGCGGGCAGCGACGGTCAACACATTCTCGCCACGACGGTTCAGGCCTGCGGGCGTGAAGCGGAATTTGTTACCCGAAACGGCATTTCGTTCCAGTTTGGCAGCGAGCCGGCTATCAACACCAGCGGGTGTGAAACGGCTCATCCAATCGTTCGAATTGCTCGAAGTTTCGTAAAATTGTGCAGCAAAAGCAGGGACAAGGACTGGTGACAACAACAGGCTTCCGGCCGCCAAAATGGCGACTGACTTGCGGCCTTTGCGACCAAGATTTGTTACACCCCGTTTCATGTCCGTATTTTTTACGACTCCATCTATGAACAGATATAGGCTGAATCCCGTCTGCGACAATGTTTTTATCCACAACGGCGATGTTTTTGGCAACCTGTTGCAAAGACTCTACAATCAATTGCGTTTGAAGCCGGATTCCGCGCATTTTTGCCTTATTTGCACAGCCAAATCCGGTTCAGTTTCGCGAAAGCTTGCCCGCGCCAACAAAGGTGAATAGAGACGTCCGCACAAACAGCGAAATCGCGAGGATTCAATATGCGTTTTAACCAGTTCGTCCTGGTCACGGCTTCGGTATTGGCACTGGCTGCCTGCGGGGGCAAAGAACGGCCCAAGACCGACCTGGCTGCAAGCCAGGTGACGACGATCGGCGTCAACAGCTATTTGTGGCGCGCCTCGCTCGATGCACTTTCGTTCATGCCATTGGTGCAGGCGGATAGCGCCGGCGGCGTCATCGTCACCGACTGGTATGTAAACCCGAACAGCCCCGGTGAGCGGATGAAACTGACGGTTTCGATCCTCGACCAGGATCTGCGCGCAGACGCACTTCGCGTTGCTGCGAGCCGCGAAGTCCTGCAAAACGGCCAATGGGTGGCAGCGGCGACCCGTGCCGCAACCGTGCAAAAGCTTGAAGGCATCATCCTTACCAAGGCGCGCGACCTTCGCCGGAGCGCAATCGCAGAATAAACCAGAAATTCCCGCGTCTTCGCGTTGAAGGCGCGAAGACAAACAGGGAAGAAGCCAGCCATGGCGTCACGATTTAACCCGTTCAAGGCGGACGGGCATTGGCAGAAAATTTGGGAAGAGCAGGGGGTGTTCAACGCGCCCCCGGCGACCGATCCGCGTCCGAAAAGCTATATCCTTGAGATGTTCCCCTATCCATCGGGGCGCATCCATATGGGGCATGTACGCAACTACACCATGGGTGACGTCCT
>JALREL010000105.1 GCA_023262005.1 Sphingorhabdus sp.
GCCCAAGCACTCGCGCGGGTTGTTGGCGTGGAGCGTACACATGGACCCATCATGGCCGGTGTTCATTGCGGCGAGGAGGTCGAAACACTCCGCGCCACGAATTTCGCCGAGGATGATGCGGTCAGGACGCATACGCAGGGCGTTCTTCACAAGGTCACCAATGGTAATCGCGCCTTCGCCCTCAAGGTTTGGCGGGCGGGTTTCGAGTGGCAACCAGTGCGGCTGCTGCAAGCGAAGTTCCGCTGCGTCCTCGATGGTTAGTACGCGTTCGCCGGGATCGATCATTTTCGACAAGGCGTTGAGCATTGTCGTTTTACCCGAACCGGTACCGCCCGAGATGACGATGTTCATGCGGCTGGCGCCGGCAATTTTCAGAACTGTCGCCATCTGTTCGCTCATCGATCCAAAGCCCTTGAGCATGTCGATGGTAATCGGTTTCTCGGAGAATTTACGGATCGAGATCGCGGTGCCACGCAGCGAAAGCGGCGGCACAATCACGTTCACACGGCTGCCGTCCTTGAGGCGGGCGTCGGCGAGTGGCGTGGTCTGGTCAACGCGGCGGCCGACCTGGTTGACGATGCGCTGGGCAATCTGGAACAGATGCTCTTCATCGCGGAACTGGATTCCCGAAAGCTGCAACTTGCCCTTTTTTTCGACATAGGTCTGGAACGGCCCATTGACCATGATGTCGGAAATATCGGGATCGTTCAGCAATTCTTCGAGCGGACCAAAGCCGAGCAGTTCGTCAACGAGCACCTTTTCGAGTGCAAATTGCTCACGCCGGTTGAGGGTCAGTTTCAGCTCGGCAAGCACTTCCAGGATGATCGGCCGGAATTCCTCGGTCAGTTCTTCCTTGTTAAGTGTGGCAGCGGCTTCAGGGTCAACGCGCTCGAGTAGGCGCGGAAGCACCTGTTCCTTGATCTTGTGAACCGAAGCTTCGAAGCCCTCGTTGCTTGCGTTGGCTTCGCTCGGCCCTGCAGCACGTTCGGCCAATCGCATCATCGCTTCGGCGGATGCGCTGCTCGGCGCCAGCTCCAGCGATTCGATCGGCGGGAATTGTTCTCCACCTGGCGGCGGCACTTGGGCTGGTACCTGTTCGGGTCGATAGGCAGCCGGTGCGGCTGTGGGTGCAGCAGGTGCAGGAGTAGCTCCACCAGACATGGGACGCGCGACACCAAAAGCGGGCCGGCTGCTGTTCAATCCCGGTCGTTTGCCAAATGCGCTCACTGGAACCCCATATGCTGTTGCAAAATCTGTAGGGACTGGGTGCTATCCGGAAATGGTGAATAAATGGGTAATGAAGCGTACAAGTTTGTCTGCCCGGCGGTGAAACTATCGCTTTTTTGTTACAATCCGAAACGCTAGGGCAGGGTTGCGAGCCATTCGGCCCGCTTTTCCCTGTCCTATAGGTAAGCGATGCGATCATCCTCAGGTTTCACAATGGCGCTGGCGGGTTTCGCGCTGCTGACCTGTGGAGATGCAATCATCAAATCGATGGCGGGCATGTGGCCTGCACCGGCGATTGCCGCGCTGCGATTTTCGATCGCGGTTCCGCTGCTGGCCAGCTTTGTGGCTGCGACCCAGGGCGGACAGGCGCTGCGCGTTGCAAAGCCATGGGTACAGTTCGGGCGAGGATTTTCGGTCGCCACATCTTCGGTCGTTTTCTTTTTCAGCCTGTTCCTGATGCCATTGGCAGAAGCCACGGCGATCGTTTTCGTTAGCCCGGTAATTACTGCCTTGCTGTCTGCGGTTGTCTTGCGAGAGCATCTGCAACGCGCCTCGTGGCTTGCAACGTTGGTCGCCTTGGCCGGAGTGGCGATGGTGTTGCGTCCCAATCTGGCGGAACTGGGTTTGGTTGCACTGTTGCCGCTGATTGCGGCGGTGTCTTTTTCAGCAATGATGATTTTCAATCGCCTTGCTGCCGGCACCGGATCGCCGATGGCGTTGCAATGGATATTGGCGGCCACGGCTGCTCCGATTCTTTTGCTGGTCACGTTTGCCGGCCATATGTCAGGGATCGAGCAGTTGAGTGTTGGTTGGCCGCATTGGTCGGTCATTCTGCGGTGCACGATCGTCGCGATAACGGCGACCATGGCGCACCGGTTGATCTACCTCGGCACCACGCGCGGTACTGCTGCCGATGCGGCACAAGCCGTATATATCCAGCTTCCGGTCGCATTGCTCATCGATGCACTGGTGTTCCAGCATTTTCCAGATGCGCTTGCTTTGGGTGGGGCTGCGTTGATCGTGTGCGCCGGCCTTATCATGTGGCGCAATCAGCGTGCCGCCTGAAACCGTGCGCGGCGACCATAGTCGCCAGCCGCAAATAACGGTTTGTTAACCACAATTCGCCTAGGCTGAATGCAAGGCAATTCGCCACTGGCGGGATGCAAAGCAAATAGGGTGCCGCACACAAGTTGGTAGCCGGGGCGAGGCGAAGTTTGATGAAACTGATTATCCAGATTCCATGTTTCAACGAGGCTGAGAGCCTGCCTTCGACCCTGCTGGCAATTCCGCGACAAATTCCGGGCATCGATAAGGTTGAATTGCTGGTCATCGACGATGGCAGCAGCGATGGAACAGCTGAAGTTGCGCGCCGCTGGGGCGTCCACCACGTTGTGCGCCATGCGACCAACCGCGGGCTTGCGGCCGCATTCATGACTGGGCTGGATGCGTGCCTAGCTGCGGGCGCGGACATAATCGTCAATACTGATGCCGATGGCCAATATGATGGCGGCGCTATTCCAGCATTGGTCTTGCCCGTTTTAGAGGGCAAAGCTGATATCGTAGTTGGGGACCGCGGGGTCGCCAGCAACCAGTATTTCGGCCCGATCAAACGTCGACTTCAGCGGCTTGGTACCGCTGTGGTGCGCTATCTGTCGCGCACAGATATCAATGATGCCGTAAGCGGGTTTCGCGCGATCAGCCGCGAGGCTGCGCAACGGATCAACATCACCACAGAGTTCAGCTACACAACCGATATGCTTATCCAGGCTGGCCGCAAGCGGATGAAAGTGGTCAGCGTTCCTGTAGGTACCAACCGCACCGAACGCCCTTCGCGGTTGTTCAAATCAATTCCACAATTCATTTCGCGACAGATGGTGACGATTGCGCGGGCGTATACAACTTACAACCCGTTGCGGGCTTTTGTGAGTGTGGGGCTGGCGCTCGCGGTTATTGGTGCGATGCCGGTCTTACGCTTTCTTTGGTTCTGGGCCAATGGGGACGGCAACGGACACTTGCAGTCGCTTGTGCTGGGCGGTTCGCTGGTTACTTTGGGTGTAATTACCAGCCTGATGGGCGTTCTAGCCGATCTTATTGGCGCCAATCGCAAACTTCTGGAAACCTCGCTGAAGCGGATGCGGAACCTCGAAGACGAGCTTGTAGCAGTGCGGAAACGACTGGAAAATGGCGATAGCGCCGTCACCGAATTACCGCGAAAGCGACGCGCTTAACTGCGCGGCGTTGGCAGGGGCAAAGTAATGACCCTTTCAAAGGTCGCTGCTGAAAAGCACGGTTGGTCAATCGCAGCCGTTGCGCTGGCGATTGTCATCGGCATGCAGTTTCCCCTGATCTGGCAGCGTTCGATCCATTGGGATGAATTTTTCCATTATAGCCAACTGCACCAGCTGGCCAATGGTACGCTTACAAGACCGTTGCAGACGCTACACACGCGGATGTTCGGCTGGGTACTCGACATTCCGGGAAATGGAATTGACCATACGATCATCATCCGTTTTGCAATGTTCGGATTTGAATTGCTGGCGGCGGCATCAATTGCCGGAATTGCCGCGCGATTTACCGACCGGGTAACCGGGTTGATTTGTGCCGCCGCCTATATTTCGGGCGGCTTTGTCTTCCAGCACGGCTTTTCATTTCGCGCCGATCCGATGGCCGCGGGCTTGCTGATGGCTAGTCTTTGGTTGCTTTTGAGCAGCCGGATGCGCTGGCCAGCGATTTTTGCGGTCGGGCTGATGCTCGGTACTTCGGCGATGATCACGATCAAGATCATCCTCTTCGCCCCCGCGTTTGCCGGCGTAGCATGGTTGCGGTGGAAGGAAGAGGGCAAATCCCTGCAGTGGATATACCGTCTGGCAGGTGCCGGATTGGTAACTGTCGCCACATTCGCCTTGCTGTATTTCTTCCATTCCTCCGGACTGGGTGTGAATAGCGATGCTGCTGCACGAACGGTGATCAGCACATCGGCCGAGAAGATGTTCATCCTCGGCATACCGCCTTATCTGATCTACGCGCTAAAACAGGTTCTGCTGGCGCCTGTGCTGGCGGCGGTGATTGTCATTTTTCCGGGTTCGCTGCTGCGATCGTCTTTTTCGCTCGATCAGCGCATTGCCTTGGCGGGATTGTTCGCGCCGCTGTTCACACTTTTCTTCTACCATAATACGGCGCCCTATTATTACGCCTTCATGCTGCCGCCCGTCGTTGCCGCGTGCAGCATCGTTATCGCCGATTTGCGCCGTAAGTTTGGAACATGGCTTGTGGCCGGATTGTTCGCGGTCACGGCTCTGATGCTGTGGAGCAAGGAGAGTGCCGAGCCGATCCGCAATCAGCGCACCTTGATGGCGGCTGCCGAAAAGATGTTCCCGCAAAAGGTGGCTTATATTGATTTTTGCGCCTTTCTTGGAGAATTTCCCAAAGCCAATAATTTCATGACGCCGTGGGGCATCGAATTATACAAGGCTGGCATTGTGCCGGATATCCGCACGCTGCTCGCCACTAAGGTGGTTCCTCTGGTGATGGACAATGATCCGATGTTCACCCGGCTTTTGACAACTGACGAACCTGCACTGGAATTCAAACCCGAAGATGCCGCTGCAATGCGTGCAACCTACATCCACCTTTGGGGGCCGTACTGGATTGCAGGCGGCAAATTTGCGGGTGGAAGCAAAGTCGATGCTTTCGAAATCCGCGTGCCGGGGCCTTATACGGTCAAGGATTCAGAGCTTGTCATCGATGGCAAAACATATGCTGCCGGTGATGTCGTGCAACTCGACCGTGGCACATATCAGGTATCGACCATAGAGAGAGATGCCCGCTTGGTCTGGGGTGATAATATCAAGGTACCTGACCAACCCGCGCCGACCGAGAGTTTCTGGACGCCATTTTGATCATGTTCGATTTTCTGCCAGTTGCTCGAATTGGATCGGCCGTTACGTGGTTCCGATCGAAAATCGCCAAATGGCGGACGCCCATCGGCCTGTCGGCGCTGGTCTTTGTGCTGTGCGGCACGGTCTGGTCATTTGCGCAGCTCAACATCGCGATTACCGATCTCGATCTTCGCTATTGGTTGATCCTTGCAGTGGTGATTTCACCCCTAAGCCTTGCTTATGGTGCGGTGGGTATGCTGCTCGCTGGGCGAAGTGCGGGAACCTCAATGTCTTTTGGCACGGCTTGGAAAATCAACAATTACGCCCAACTGGCCGAAGCACTTCCATTGCCCGGTGGTGCCATCGTCCGCACTGCCGGTTTGGTTCAGGCGGGTGTGAATACCGGAAGAAGCGCGGCTTTGGTACTGGCAGGTGCCGGTCTCTGGATTGCGCTAGCGGCCTCGGGTGCGGGGCTTGAACTCGCTATGCGCGATCATCCCGCGGGCGCGGTGATCGCTGTCACAGGTATGTTTGCCTCATTGGCAAGTGTCGGTTGGTTGTGGCGCATGGCAGGGCCGGTGAATACCGGATTGACGTTAATGCACCGCTTGTTCGGGTTGGTTCTGACCACGATCAGATTGCAATGTGCCTTTGCCGTTGTAGCTGTATCGTTAGGGCTGCTTGATGCTTTGCCTTTTGCTTTTGCAATGATTGCAGGCTCTGCCGCATCGATTGCACCGGCAGGTTTGGGTATCAGCGAAGGCTTGGCCGCGCTGGTCGCTCCGCAAATGGCGATGGCACCTGCGGCTGCATTCCTTGCGGTAGCCGTTAACCGCCTGACGGGTATCGCCGTGTCGGCGGCGCTGACCTTGCCTGATCATTTTGAGAAACCCCGACACAATGGGGCCAAGGCGTGAATAAACATCTGGTATTCATCGCGTCGGGCGGACGAACGGGAACCAAGTTCCTGGGAGACATGCTTTCGAGCCTGATTGACGATTGCTGGTCCGAACATGAAGTCGATATGTTCGACGGGTTCAACCGCTTGAGTGTGCAGCGAATCCGCGATTTCGGGCTGTGGCACATGATTGTCGGCCGCAGTCTTGGCCTTACCGGCTTACGCGGCGCAGGCACGCGGTATCTTGCCGGTGAACAATCGCTTGAACAATGCGCTGCACAAATGCGGCGTGAACGCGAAGCCTATCATCAGCGGCTTGGCGCAAATCTTGTAATCGAAAGCTATTGGCGCTGGTGGATGTTCGCCGGTGACATCCAAGCCATATTCCCCGGCGCACGCACCGTCGGGGTGGTGCGCGATCCCAGACAATGGATCGGATCATGGTTCGCCCACGAAAAAAGCCGCAGCGGCGTGCACTGGACATATCGCTTGCCGCCTGGCCCATTCACTCCTGGACGTATTGGAGACTGGCAATGGGCCGACCGTTGGAACCAGATGTCACCGGTTGCGCGGCTGGCGTGGGAATGGCGCACGATCAATCAAAGGATTGTTGATGGTGCAGTGCGCGATGGAAACTGCAAGTTGTTTCGGTTCGAAGACATTTTCGTGGATAAGTCGGCCGCGATGGCAGAGTTGGTCGAGTTCGTCAGTGTATTTCCCGAACGTCGGTACGATGTTGGCGACTTAACGGATTTCACGCGGAACCGGCGTAACCAAAGCGCGGCCAATGGCTCTGAATGGCAGAATTGGTCCCGTTCCGACAAAGAAGCCGTCGATGAACTGTGCGGGGATTTGATGGACCATTTCGGCTATCCGCGTTTGCTGGCTTCGCATGGATAACCTTCCGCCATCAATCCTTTTCATCACGCGCAAATGGCCGCCGGCAATGGGTGGGATGGAGACCTATTGCTGGGAATTGGCGCAGCGCCTTGGCCGGTTTGGGCGGCTGGCCATTATCGCACTACCGGGCCGCAAAGGCGGCGCGGTTCCGACTTTGCCGGCCATGCTGTGGTTCGGATTTTCTACAGCGGTTCGCATGATTTTCCGCAAACCCACAACTATTACGCATGCCGGTGACCTGGCTATCTGGCCCTTGGCATGGATCGCATCTGTGCGGGGCCGGAAAAGCAAGATCGTGATTTCGCTGCATGGGTCGGATGTCAACTTCGCCAACGGCAGCGGCATCGCATCGCGGCTGTACCGGGCATACATCCGCCTAGGCGCGCATTTGCTCAAAAGGGCAAAGCTGGTGGCCAATTCGGAATGGATCGCCTCATTGGCCCGCGCGCAGGGCTATTCGGATGTAGTCGTCGTTCCTTTAGCGACAACACTTAAGGCGCAATCCGTCCCGACTGGCAATAATGGCGCATTGTTGTTCGCTGGGCGGATTACCCCCAGCAAGGGGCTGGGATTTATCATTCGTGAAGTCCTGCCTCTGCTCGATGAATCGACATGCGTTCGCGTTGCGGGATCGGTATGGGATCAGCAAGAAGCTGAGTTGCTGAAACATCCGCAGGTTGAATATCTGGGCGTTTTGGGATCGGACCAACTCGCCAACGAATATGCGAGGGCCATGTGCGTTCTCGTACCCAGCCAAACGTCGGAAGGCTTTGGGCTTGTGGCTGCTGAAGCAGCAGCTTGTGGCGGGGTGGTGATTGCGTCAGCGCACAGCGGGCTTGCCGAAGTGGTCACACCGGAGCTGGGCTTTTTAGCTCACGCGGGCGACGCAGCAGCCTGGGCAAACCAGATCGGCGCAATTGCAAAGTGGAGCGCGAGTGAGCGAACACGCTTTGTGTCCGCTGCTATGGTTTTCGCGCAGCAAAAATATGATTGGGATCGCGTTGCCGCCGATACTACGGCAGCGTATTTCTGAAATGTTGCGGCGCGTTAGCCCAGCTTTTCAGCCAAAATTGTCAGGCCGCTTTCATTGACCTCGGCAACGCCGCCATCGAGCGTGATGGTTTCGGGCGTAGCACCCTGCGACTTGTAGATCGCCAGTTCGCCGCTGCGCAGCGTCGAGATCATCGGGCTGTGCCCTTCAAGCACGCCGAAATCGCCTTCAGCGCCGGGTACGGTGACCATATAGACCTCTTCCGAGCGGACGAGGCGTTCCGGGGTGACGAGTTCGAAATTCAGTGCCATGTTTTTTCAATCCTTACCCCTCCCGCAAGCGGGAGGGGCTGAGGTAAATCAAGCCGCTTCAGCAGCCAGTTTCTTGCCCTTTTCGACTGCTTCGTCGATGCCGCCAACCATGTAGAAGGCAGCTTCGGGCAGGTGGTCATATTCGCCATCAACGACAGCCTTGAACGACTTCACGGTGTCTTCGATCTGCACGAACTTGCCGGGGATGTTGGTGAAGACCTCGGCAA
>JALREL010000206.1 GCA_023262005.1 Sphingorhabdus sp.
CATCGGCATCGGGCGCCGCCAGCACGGCGAAGAAAAGGCTGAAAAGACCGATCACGATGCGCGACAGGGCATTCATCAGCCGATTTTCTCCAACACGAGCGCCCCATAGGCACCGATCGTCCAGTCTGCGGCCTGGTTCAGGCTTTCCACCTTGCGCCAATTGGCAGGCTGTTGGCTGGGCCATTCTATGTTTTCGGAACCGAGGTTAAAGATGCAAAGCAATGTCTGGCATTTGCTTTTGCGTTCGAACGCCAAAACAGATCCATTCGCATCAAGAATACGGATATCGCCAGAACGCAGAGCTTCATTGGACTGGCGCAAGGCAATGAAACGCTTGGTCTCTTCGAGCATCGACCCCGCAGTGCCGGCCTGTTGGTCAACTGCGTGCGACGCATGATCTGGGCCGAATGGCAGCCAAGGTTCGTGCGTAGAGAAGCCGCAGTTTTCCTCGCGCGCAGACCATGGCATCGGTGTGCGGGTTCCATCACGCGACAGGGTCAGCGGCCAATTTGCGATTGCTTCAGGATCCTGAAGTTTTTCGAACGGGATATCGACTTGCGATAGCCCCAGTTCCTCACCCTGCCAGATGATCGCATTCCCGCGCAGGCACAGGAACAACAGCATTGCCATACCGGCAAATTCGTCGCGCGCGCCTTCGGGTGCCCATCGGCTGATCCAACGCGGCGCATCATGATTGGAAAATGCCCAGCTTGGCCAGCCTATGCCTTCGCCCGACGGCCAGTTTTCCACCGCTTCGCGGACCAGCGCCGGCGTCAGTTTTTCGGCATAAAGAAAATCAAAGCCATAGGCGCTGTTGAAATGCGTATTCCCCGCGGTGAACGCTTTCATTTCCTTGTCGGGCTCCGGCCCGCCGACTTCAGCAACGGTGAAACGATCTGGATAGCGATCGGTAAGCGCACGAATGCGTTGGATGAAACCCGGAATATCGGGATGCGATTGGTTGTGGACTTTGAGCTGGAAATCGAACGGGCGGGTGCGCACGCCATTGCCCAATGGTGCGGGCGGGTTATCCCGCAATTGCAAATCATGCATGGCAAAGTTGATCGCATCAACGCGGAAACCGTCGACTCCCCGATCGAGCCAGAATTTTGCGACACCCAGCAACGCTTCCTGCACTTCGGGATTGTGCCCGTTCATCTGCGGCTGTTCGCGCAGGAAATTGTGCATGTAATACTGGCCGCGACGGGCATCCCACGTCCATGCAGGCCCACCAAAGACCGATTGCCAATTGTTGGGCGGTGAACCATCCGGTTTGGGATCAGCCCACACATACCAATCCGCCTTTGCATTATCGCGCGACGAACGGCTTTCGGCAAACCAGGGATGCTGGTCCGACGTGTGAGAATAGACCTGATCGATAATGACCTTGAGACCCAAGCCATGCGCCTTGGCGATCAGTGCATCGAAATCGTCCAGCGTTCCGAAAATCGGGTCGACCCCGCAATAATCGGCAACATCATATCCGAAATCGCGCATTGGCGATGTGAAGAATGGCGATAGCCAAATCGCATCGACGCCAAGCGAGGCGACATAATCGAGCTTGCCCGTGACACCGGGTAGATCGCCCACGCCGTCACCATTGCTATCCGCAAAGCTGCGCGGATAGATTTGGTAGATCACAGCTCCACGCCACCATTCGGACAGGGCAGTGGAGGAGATCATTATTTTCTGCATATCATTCATTTTACGGTACAAATTACATAGTCAAGCGGTGCGAGCGATATGCTGGCGGAGCCGGGGGCGTTGAGGGTCGGGCAAGTCCCGCGAACTGGCTCGAACCACTGCGCAGCCGGGCTTAGTTCAAAGTTTCCGGTAATCGCATCGGTGCTCGTATTGGCGACAACGATCACTTCTTCGCCGCTTTCCTCATCGATCCTGCTGAATGCAAACAGGCCCGGCTTTTCGCCATGATTGCGCACGATGGTCTTTCCGCGGCGCAAAGCGGGCGACGCCTGACGGATTTTGGCGAGGTCGGCGATATGCCGGTAAATCGGATGGTCCTGCGCATAATTGTCTTGCGCATGGCTGTTGTCGGTGCCGATCAGGTCATTGTCGAGATAGACCTTCACTTGCGATGCAAAGTGCGTTTCGCGCGCATCCTGATCGCCCCCGTCGCCGACAAATCCCTGCTCGTCGCCCGAATAGATGGTGGGCACGCCGCGCATCGTGAACATCAGGGCATGGCCGAGTTGGACCCGCTGCAAAAGCTCATCGGGACTGATGTCGGGCATCCGGCGACGCAAATTGGTGGAAAATCGCGCAATGTCGTGATTGCCGAGGAAAGTCGGCATCCGCTTCGCCGAACCGGGACCATCGCGGTAAATGATGTCATTGGCGACCAGGCGGCTAAGCGCCTCCGGTCCATTCTTTCCGCTCAGTGCATCGACGACTGCCCAGGTGAAGGCAAAGTCGAGCGTATGGTATAGGTCAGACCGGTTATAGCGGGCCAGCGTTGCCGTGTCGGTGCCATCGACCATCACTTCCGCAAAGATATGGAAATTGGGGATGCCACGCGCCTTTGCGCGATCCATCATCGCGGGAACGAAAGCCTGCCAGAATTCGGAATTCACATGCTTCGACGTATCGATGCGAAAGCCATCGACACCGAAATCATCGATCCATTTGCCGAATATATCGATAAAGCCGCGCACGACGCGCGGGTTTTCGGTCGCAACATCGTCCAGCCCGACAAAGTCGCCATAGACGACGCTTTCACCCTTCCAATAGCTGTTACCGCGGTTGTGATAGTATCGGATATCGTTGAGCCAGGCGGGCACTTTCACATTCTTTTCCGCATCCGGCACGAACGGCTGGTACGCGAAATTCATGTCGTTCAGCTTGGCGAAATTCTCGTCGGTCTGCACACTGTCGCCCTGGAAACCGGGGTTGATCGCCTCGCCCTTCACCCCGCCTTTGCGCGACCATGGGTAATCGGCGATGCTGCGATAGGCGCAGTCCCCGGGGCAGTCCCGATACTGGATGACGTCAGCCGTGTGGTTGACGACAATGTCCATATAAACCTTCATCCCGCGTGCATGGGCGGCGTCGACAAAGGCCTTGAACTCGGCATTGGTTCCGAAATGCGGATCGATCGAGGTGAAATCGGTGATCCAGTAACCGTGGTATCCAGCGCTTTCCTGCCCTGGGCCGCCTTGCACCGGTTTATTCTTGAATATGGGTGCAAACCAGATTGCGGTCATACCCATCGATTGCAGATAATCGAGTTTCTGCGTGAGCCCTTTGAGGTCGCCGCCCTGGTAGAAACCCTTGTGGGTCGGATCGAAGCCGTGCTTCATCCGGTCACCTTTGATGCCGCCGGTATCGTTTTTGGGATCACCATTGGCAAAACGATCAGGCAATACGAAATAGATCACCTCATCTTCGGGCAGGCGGTCGCGGAAAGATTGCGCGGCCAGCGGCGAAATGGCGGTGGCGGCCAAAGCTGCGGCGAGGAGCAGTTTGCGCATCATAAATCTCCGGAAGAACAGTTTTGGCGAATATAGTCCGCATGTTCAGGCATGCGGGCGACCTTGGCGGCAATCACCTCTTCGATAGACACCAGATATTTATCGACCGCCTCGTCGCCGGGGGCATTTGCCAAGGGGTGGTAGGCGGCGGGTTCAATCCCCTGCCCGATCAGCACCTGCAACCAACCGGTCTCGGTGAACAGTTCTTCATTGTAGCGGAACAAACGCCCGCTTGATCGGAACAGTTCCAGCTTATGCTGAAGACTGTCGGTCAGTTCGAGATTGCGGCAAGCCTGCCAGAAAGGTTCGTCGCGACCATTGGCCCAGTAGTGAAGCATCAGGAAGTCGCGGATCGTTTCAAACTCAAACGTCATCTGGCGGTTGAAACGCTCAACCTCGGCCCCGGCGATTTCACCGGCTGGCAACAGGTCGATCAGATGTTTGATGCCCGATTGCACCAGATGCAGGCTGGTCGATTCCAAGGGCTCGAGGAAACCGCACGAAAGCCCCAATGAAACGACATTCTTCTTCCAGAATTCGCGCCGGTGGCCGGTTGTGAAACGGATAGGACGGGGATCAGCCAGCGGCTTTCCATCGAGGTTCGCGAGCAGCGTTTCCGCTGCACGATCATCATCGATGTAATCGCTGCAATAAACATAGCCATTGCCGATGCGATGCTGCAGCGGAATGCGCCACTGCCAGCCCGCCTCGCGCGCCGAAGCCCGCGTATAGGGCAAAAGCTTTTCAGCGGATTCACAAGGCACAGCCAAAGCACGATTGCACGGCAGCCATTTGGACCAGTCGACATATTCCGAACCCACTGCTTCGCCGATCAACAACCCGCGAAAGCCCGAGCAATCGATGAACAGATCACCCTCGATCAGTTCGCCGTTTTCCAGTTTGACCGCGGTTAC
>JALREL010000231.1 GCA_023262005.1 Sphingorhabdus sp.
AGTTGCTAAGTATCGATTGGGCGGAGCTGCGTTATGGACTTTGGCAATGGAGGATCCCATTGCAACAACAGAGCTTCGCAACGCTGCACTTGCGATTGCACCAGATCGATGCCGGCCATGCTCTTGACCAGCTCGGTCGAGAGGTGGCCGGTCGTGCCGTTGCCTGGCGTGGCGAAGTTGAGCGTGCCGGGTTTCGACTTGGCCAGCGCCTTGTCGGTCGCAAACAGCGGCTCTTCCAGCATGATCACCGGATCGCCGGCGGTGACAGTCAGGGTGTGGATCCGGGCCAACGGGGTGAGGTTGTAACGCTTCAGCGCTTCTTCCGAAACGACCAGCGCCGCCGAAGAGCCATCGCAGATCTGGCTGGAAGTCGCCGCGGTCAGCGAGCCGCCTTCGCTCAGCAGCTTGACTCCGGCGATGCTTTCCAGCGTCGCATCGAAACGGATGCCTTCGTCGACCGTGTGCCACTGCTTGCCTTCGGGAGTTTCGATCTCGATCGGCACGATCTCGTTCTTGAAAGCACCCGCTTCAGTCGCGGCACGGGCGCGCTGATGGCTTGTCAGCGCGAATTGATCGAGCATGTCCTTGGTAAAGCCATGCTTCTTGACGATCATTTCCGCGCCCATGAACTGCGACCAGGAAACCCCCGGGTACTTCTCTTCAAGCCCCGGCGACTTATAGTTGCCCAGCCCTTCTTTCATGTGGAACACGGCGGTCGAGCCCATCGGCACGCGGGTCATGCTTTCGATCCCGGCCGCGATCACCACGTCCTGCGTGCCGCTCATCACCGCCTGGGCCGCGAACTGGATCGCCTGCTGCGACGAGCCGCACTGACGGTCGATGGTTACCGCCGGGGTTGATTGAGGAAGCAGCTTCGAAGCCAGCACCGCATTGCGGCCGACCTGTCCGGCCTGCTGCCCGCCCTGGCTGACGCAGCCCATGATCACGTCATCAACCGCGTTCGGATCGACACCGGTACGAGCCACCAGCGCATCGAGCGTGTTGGCGGCAAGATCAACCGGGTGAACCCCGGCCAGCCGCCCGCCGCGGCGCCCACCTGCGGTACGTACTGCGTCAACAATGTAGGCCGTCGCCATGGCATCCGATTCCTTCTGCTGGGTTGTTTAACCGATCGATTAAGGAGTACCTGACCCAGCGTCAAGGACCGCTTGCCGCTGTTGCAAAATCACAACAACATAGGGCGAAATGCACACATTCCCTTTTCGGAAGTTGCCAGCGAAACCCTGTTCTTTAACTCAGGCAGACTTGAGCCATATCTGGCTACTTCCTACCGGCAGCCGCCGCGGCCGGTAAATCAGTCACGCTATTCCCATCAAAGGGATAAGAGGATCATAGGGGCAAAACGATATGAAGATGTTCGGAAAGTCTAGATTCGCAACGACGACTAGCCTGGCTACCGCCGCGCTGATCGCTTTCGGTGCGGCCACTGCCGCGCAGGCTCAGGAAGCCGAAAACGCTCCTGCAAGCAGCGCCATAGACAAGGCCACCGAAGAGAACGCAAATGATGCGATCGTCGTTACCGGCTCTCGCATTCGCTTGCCAAACTTCGCAAGTGCCGAGCCGATCGTTTCCGTGTCGTCACAATATATCGACGATCGAGGCATCACCAATGTCGCTGACGCCCTCAACGAAATTCCCGGTTTCCGCGGCTCTGTAACTCCGGCTGGTGCCCAGGGCAGCTTCGGCCAGGGCGTGAACTTCATTAACACCTACGGCCTCGGATCCAACCGCACCCTGACCCTGCTGAATGGCCGCCGCGTTGTTTCGTCCAACGTCACGACCATTTTTGGCAACGCTTCGCCAGGCACGCAGGTCGATCTTAACACCATTCCGGTCATTCTGATTGATCGCGTTGATCGTGTCTCGATTGGTGGTGCGCCGGTGTATGGCACCGATGCGATTGCTGGTACCGTCAACATCATTCTGAAGAAAAAGTTCACTGGTCTCGAACTGCGCGGCAGTTCAGGTCTAACTTCCGAAGGGGACAACTTCCGCTGGAGCATTGCTGGAGCCGGTGGCTTCAACTTCGCCGATGGCCGCGGTAACCTTACCATTGCGGCAAGTTACGAGAAGGTGGACGGGGTGCTCGGCAATACCCGCTCATTCTATCGTGCCAACCTTGGTAACCTTACCAATCCCTGCTTGAATTTCGGGACCGGCCAGACCTGCACCACGTCCACCAACGTAAACTTGGTTTCACGACTTGGCTTTGCGGACCGGACGCCGCTCAATGACGGTCGCATCAATCCGAACATCGGCTTTAACGACAATTCCAGCGACGGTTTCCCCGGATCAATCCTGGTTCGCAATGTCACCATTCCCAGCCTAACCCGCGGAGGGCTGATCTCTAGTGGAGCGGGGGCCTACAACTGGCAATTCGATCCCAGCGGCAATCTGGTTGCTTTCAATCGCGGTATTCCGTTCAACGCAGCACTACCGAACGGGTCCGCCCGGGCCTCTGGCGGCGATGGATTTACCTTCAATGACTATATTCAGATCACGTCCGATCTGACTCGCCTGAACTCGAACCTGTTCTTCAGCTATCAGCTGACCGATAACGTTCGGTTCTTTGCTGAAGGCATGTTCTTCGAAGGCAAGGGCAACGAACTGGTCCAGCAGCCCACCTTCAACTCGACTCTCTTCGGCGGGGCTTCCTCAGCGCTCACCTTCAGCGTTAACGATCCCCGCCTGACCACGCAGGCGAAAGCACAACTGGCTTCACTGGGTTACACGACCACATTCCAAGTCAGTCGCGCCAACGCCGATCTGGCTGATCTTACCGGAAATTCAATGAACCGCCTCTATCGCGGCGTCGTTGGATTTGATGGTGACTTCCAAATTGGCGGCCGTGACTTCAATTTCGAAGCTTACGTTAACTACGGCAAAAATAACTTTACCGACTACAATCAGAACATCAATCAGCAGAACTTTATCAATGCCATCAACAACTGTGGGACAACTGCAATCGTTACCGGCGCTGGTACTCCGCTGGCGGATCCCTCGTGTGCACCACTCAGTCTGTTCGGCGAAGGTGTCGCCTCTGCTGCAGCGAAAGCATATGTAATTCAGCAGACGGTTGCGCGCACTTCGCTCGAACAGTTCGTGGGTAACGTGAACGTGGGCGGTTCGCCGTTTGACCTGTTTGGAAATCCGATCGCGTTCAACCTCGGCTTCGAACACCATGAGGAAAAGGGCGCCTTCAATCCGGACGACTTCCTGAAGGCCGGGCTGGGCCGTTCAGTTGCGATTGCGCCAACGTCGGGCAAATACACGCTGAATGAAGGCTTTGCTGAAGTTCTCGCTCCGCTCATCACCCCGAACAACGACTTCATCTTTGATAAGCTCGAAGTCTTCGGCCGTTATCGCTATGTCGATAACTCGGTGAATGGCGGGTTTAGCGCCTGGGCAGCAGGCGGAAGCTTTGCCCCGATCCGTGATATTGAATTCCGAGGTAACTTCACCCGGTCGTTCCGCGCTCCGGCAATTGTCGAGCTTTACTCCCCGCAGACCAATGTGTTCACCACTGTTCCGGACATCTGCGGCCCAGCTTCGATCAATTCGGGACCAGTACCGGCTACCCGCAAGGCAAACTGCGATGCATTCCTTGCAAAGTACCCCAACGCCACGCCGCTGGTCGCAGCAAGCGCAACCATTCCTGGCTTGAGCGGCGGCAATCCGAACCTGCGCAATGAAGCTGCCGACAGCTTCACTTACGGTGTGATCGTAAAGCCCCGGTTCATTCCTAACCTTGCCCTTTCGGTTGATTACATCAACGTGAAGATCAAGGATCCGATTTCAAGCCTGACCGTCGCGACGATTGCACAGTCTTGCTTTGACAATCCGGTCTTCAACACCGCCGATCCCGCTAACGGAAACAACTTCTGTTCGCTGATCAAGCGCGATGCGAATGGTCAGGTCATTGCCGATGCTGCAAACCCGGGCGTGATTTCCGGTTACGTCAATGGGCAGAAGATCAAGATGGACGCGATCCAGGCCACGCTCGACTACTCCACTTCGCTTTCGAAGTTCGGGATTGCAGGCAAGATCGAGCTCGGCGGCGATCTCTTCTACCTGCGCAACCGCCTGGTCGACATCACCGGCGTCGCGCCTGTGCAGTCTGAAGGCGTACTTGGCGATCCCAAGTGGCAGGGCCAGTTCCGACTGCGCTACAGCAACAAGGTTTGGGGGATGAGTTCGAACGTCAACTATGTTGGCGAACAGGCAATTGCCTACACCAACCGTGGACCGAACCCGAACGATACGCGCGAGTTCGACCACTTCAGCGCCTATGCTACTGTGGATGCTTCGGTTTGGGTCGACACTGCGGATGACTTCCGCCTGTCGCTTTCGGTCACCAACCTGTTCAACCGGGTCGGCCAGAAGTATTATGGCTTTATCATCCCTGCTTCGATTAACGATGCTCTGGGCCGTCGCTTCACTGCGAGTGTGCGCAAGCGTTTCTAAGCTTGAATTAAGTCCAAATTGACAGGGCGGCGTGGGCATTCCACGCCGCCCTTTTTCAGCGCGAAGGGTTCGCTCAGATTGCAATAGTCAGCGCACCGTCCCCTTCATCGATCCGGACCGTGCTGCCGTCGGGGATCTCCCCAGCCAGCAGCTTTTCCGCCAACGGGTCCTGCAGATAGCGCTGGACTGCCCGCTTGAGCGGCCGCGCGCCATAGACCGGGTCATAGCCGACCCGGCCCAGCCAGCG
>JALREL010000018.1 GCA_023262005.1 Sphingorhabdus sp.
CCGAATCAAACCCCAATGAGCGAAGGCGATGCCCTTCGGTTTCCGGAATCGCAGCCCAGTCGATCGCGACGATGCGCGCCGTTGCGGATTTGGGGAGAGTGTCGAGGTTCACGCGCGCTTTTTGATAATGTTTCGCATTAAAAGCAAGTGCAATATCTAGCGCGGTGGATAACGCAAACGTCCGATGAAACGCGACAGGCTTGGCATATGCTCGCTACGCTTTTTTGCCTGCGCCTTGGCCTTTTCGAACTGCATGACATTCTCAATGCGACGGTCGAGGAAGGCGCGTGTTTCGGCAAAGTCATCGCTGTCGTCATTGACGAACACGGCGAGCGTCGATGCATAAACTGCCGATAGCGTCGCCCGCTTGGTATAATGATTGATATCGGTCGCTGTATCGCCTGCAAGGCGCCACATTCGGTCTGCACTGCGCCAACCAATACGCGCCGATGCCGCGACATTTTGGGGCATTGCCATGATGGCAATTGCGCGGCGTTGCCCTTCCCGATCGGGCGCTGCGATTTCGAGGCGAGTCGCTACCAATGCCGTAATGCGCTCCCGGATCTTCATCGATGCCAGTTTCTCAGACGGAAGGCGGCGCGCCATTTCAGCATCGATCGATCCGATCCATGCATCGATCAGCGCCATCGCCCCGCCCTTGAGCGCGAGCTTTGCCAAATCGGCATCGACGCCAACCTCCATCGCCGCAGATTCGACCGCAAGGTCTGTCCAACCGTCAAAAGCGGCGTGCGCAGCGAGATGCGGGGCAACAGCCTCTCTGATTTCGTCGAGAGTCGGGTCAGCAGGAAGTGGTGCGGCAGCCATGAGTCGCCTCTAGGCTTTTGCCCGCCCCTCGGCAAGGCGCACAAGCACCAGCGCGGCCATCACCATCGCACCGCCGATAAAGTCGAGCGGAGTCAGCGCTTCATCAAATGCCGCCCAGCCTGCAAATGCCGACAATGCTGGCTGGAGGAGCAACGCCAGCCCGATGATCAGCGGGCTGAAATGCGGTAGCGCATAGGTCAGGAAACCCTGCCCAAGCACTTGGCTCGACAAGGCAAGGATAAGTAGCGGCGTCCAGTTTCCCGGCACAATCTGCTCCCCGGCGACCCAAGCAGCGGGTAGCAGGAAAAGCGCAGCCGACCCCGATGCCAGCGCAAGCGAAGACCAGCTTTCGGTGCTTTCGCGCACCCGGATCATCGCGAGCAGGTAAAAGGTGTAGAACAGCCCGGCGAGCAGGCTGAGCCAATCGCCCTCAAAATGTTCGGGTGAAAGTTCGAAGCTCTGCCCCATCAAGAGCGCAGCGCCCGCAAAAGCGAGGAGGATGGCTATGCCTTGCATTGGCGGCGGCAATTTGCGCGCAAGGAATATCCCGTAAATGGCCAATAAAAGGCTCGCACAATTGGCCAGCAAGGTGGCGTTACCCAATTTGGTTTTGAAGATGCCGATATGCCAAGCGATAATATCGACCGCGAAAAAGAAGCCAGCTAGAAGCACCAGCCCAAGCAAGCCTTTGGGCATCGATTGGACGCGAAAACCTGCGCGGTAGCCGATCAGGGCAAGAATCGGGGCAGCAAGCGCCAGCCGCCAGAAACCGGTCGCAATTGGCCCGGTATCCGCCAAGCGCACGAGTAAGGGGCCAAACGCGATGCAGACATTGCCGGCAACCAGCGCGGCAAAGGCGAAGGTCGCTCTTGGCGCGGGCGCCTTTTGAAAGATTTGCTTGTCCGACATAAACCCCCGTTGCAATTTGCAACCCGTATCCGCATGTTACTAGCCAAGCAATGCAAT
This sequence comes from Sphingorhabdus sp., assembly GCA_023262005.1. Classification (GTDB taxonomy): domain Bacteria; phylum Pseudomonadota; class Alphaproteobacteria; order Sphingomonadales; family Sphingomonadaceae; genus Sphingorhabdus_B; species Sphingorhabdus_B buctiana. Next base: position 1,792 of record JALREL010000018.1, read on the forward strand.
AGGGAAAGCACATAACCATGACCACCAGCCTTTTCGATCCGATACAGCTCGGCGCGATCCATGCCCCCAACCGTATCCTGATGGCCCCGCTCACCCGCGGTCGCAGCGAAGGCGTGCACGTACCGATCAGCGCGCTGAAAGCTGATTATTATGCGCAGCGGGCAAGCGCCGGCCTGATTATCGCCGAAGCCACCGGGATCAGCCAGGAAGGTTCGGGCTGGCCCGCAGCACCCGGAATCTGGTCTGCCGAACAGGTAGAGGCGTGGAAGCCGGTTACGGATGCGGTGCACAAGGCCGATGGCCGCATCATCCTGCAGCTCTGGCATATGGGCCGTCTGGTCCACCCGGATTTCCTCGGCGGCGCTCAGCCTGTTTCCGCGTCGGCGACGACCGCCCCGGGCTATGCCCACACCCCGACTGGCAAAAAGGACTATGTCGAAGCGCGTCCGCTGCGTCTCGATGAAATCCCGCGCGTCATCGGCGACTATGTGAACGCTGCGAAAAATGCGATGGCGGCCGGCTTTGATGGCGTACAGATTCACAGCGCCAATGGCTATCTGCTCGACCAGTTCCTGCGCGGTAACTCCAACCTGCGCGATGATGATTATGGCGGCCCGATCGAAAACCGCATCCGCCTGACCACCGAAGTGGCGCAGGCGGTTTCGGATGCAATCGGTGCAGACCGCACATCGGTTCGCCTCTCACCCAATGGCGAGACTCAGGGCTGCGATGACAGCGATCCTGTCGGCCTGTTTACGGCGGCTGCCGCTGCCTTGCAGAAAGTCGGCATCGCCTTCCTCGAACTGCGCGAGCAAAAAACGTTCGGCAATTTCGGCACCAGCGATGTCCCGCCGGTTTCACCGCACATCCGCAAGGTCTTCACCAATCCGCTGGTGCTCAACCAGGAATATACGCTGGAAACGGCGCAAGCCGATGTCGCAAGCGGACTTGCCGACGCCATCAGCTTTGGCCGCCCCTATATATCAAACCCGGATCTCGTCGAACGGTTGCGCCGGGGTGCAGAGGTCGCGCCCGATAACTTCAAGACCTGGTATTCGCCGGGACCGGAAGGCTACACCGATTATCCGACGCTGGAGTCTGTCGCGGCCTGAACCATGGGCGATATCGGGTTAAAGTTTGTCGCGCTTTTGCCGGCAATTGCACTCGTCCTCGTCGCCCTTTTCGAAACCAAGCGGCCGAGGCGCACTTTGCGCTTCGGCCGTTTTTATCGCTGGCTGACCAGCTTTGTCCTGTTCGTTAGCAATCGGGCCGTTATCTGGGCGCTTGCGTGGATTGTCGCAGTGCCCGCTGTGGCGCTTTGGGCTGGTAATCACGGGCTAGGCCTGTTCAACCAGTTCGACCTGCCTTTCTGGTTGGAAATCCTCGCGACCTTCCTGTTGCTCGATTTTGCGATGTGGTTGCAGCACCTTCTGACCCACAAGGTCCCCTTGCTTTGGCGGTTCCACAAGGTTCACCATGCCGATCCCGACATTGATGTCTCGACCGCGATCCGTTTCCACCCAGGGGAGATCGCCTTTTCGGTGATGTGGAAGGCAGGTTGGGTCGTGCTACTTGGTATATCCGCGCCGCTTTTCCTGGTATTTGAAGCATGGCTTGCCGCCAATGCCGCCTTCAACCATGGTAATATCGAACTACCCCGAAAGCTGGATCGATTGCTGCGCCGTCTTCTGGTCACACCGGACATGCATCTGGTGCATCACTCGACGGTCAAGGCTGAACAGCAGAGCAATTATGGCTTTGCACTAACCCTTTGGGACCGGATCTTCCGAACCTACCGCGTCGAGTCGCAATATGGCCGTGATGCCCAATCGATTGGATTGGCTGAATTGCAATCGAGCGAGCCAACCCGTCCGGCTTTTACATTGAAACTGCCCATGACGTAACGTCAGCTATTTACATGCTGGAAGGTATTGACGAAGCGCGAGGAAAAGCGCAGTTTTCGGGGTAAGGGAGAGGGGACAATGGCATCAATTCGCAAGATTGCGTTGGGTACAGTTGCGGCTGTGGCAGTGGGCGCAGGCCTTTATTGGGGCTGGGGCGCGTTCAAGGAAAGCCGCGAAGCGAGCAAGGCGGAAGAAGTACAGGCCGCCAATGACAAGGAAGTCACCAGCGGCATCGCGACCAAATTGCTGTGGGGTGATACCCATTTGCATACTTCCAATTCGATCGACGCATTTGGCTTTGGCGTAAAGCTTGGGCCTGAAGAGGCGCTGCGTTTTGCGCGCGGCGAAGAAGTGAAATCGACCTGGGGCCTGAAGGCAAAGCTCGACCGACCGCTCGATTTCCTTGTTATCGCCGATCATAGCGGCGGCCTTGGCGCGACCCAGCGGCTTTATGATGCGCCGCGTGTGATGATCAAGGATCCGACGTTGCTGCGCTGGTACGATATGATGCATGAAGGGCATCAGGGCCGCCAGCGCGCAACGATGGAACTGATCAACGCTGCTGGTGAAGGCAAACTCGGCAGCATTTTGCCACGCGAAGAGCAAGCCAAAGGCACAATGCAGATTTGGAAGAGCCATACCGGCATCGTCGAGCGCTACAACGAGCCCGGCAAGTTCACTGCGTTCATGGGCTTTGAATATACGCTCATGCCCAATGGCGACAATTTGCACCGCGTTGTCATCCTTCGCGATGGCAAACCGCGGGCCGACCAGGTTCGTCCCTATGACCCACAGACCGAAGGCACCGATACGGTCGACAAACTGTGGGACTATATGGACGCCTATGAAAAGAAAACCGGCGGTAAGATGCTCGCCATTCCGCATAACAGCAATGTTTCGAACGGCTTGATGTTTGAAATGGTGCAGCCGGGCGGAGGAGCCATTACGGCGGATTATGCCCGCCGACGTGCCGCCCGCGAGCCTCTGGTTGAAATCACCCAGATCAAGGGCGACAGCGAGAGCCATCCCTTCCTTTCACCGAATGATGAATTTGCCAATTTCGGCGATGCCGGTTGGGAATTGGGCAACCTGACAATGCAGCGCACCAAGACACCCGACATGTTGGCGGGAGACTATGTGCGCGAAGCGCTTAAGCGCGGCCTCGCAATCCAGGCCAAGACCGGCGTCAACCCTTACAAGTTGGGTTTCATAGGATCGACCGATAGCCACACCGGACTTGCCACTGCGGACGAAAATAACTTCTTTGGCAAGCATTCGGATGGCGAGCCCAATGCCGAGCGCGCATCGCAGGCGCAGAATTTGGGGACCCGCCAGGGCCGTTTCGGCTGGCATTACCTGGCAGGTGGATATGCCGCCGTTTGGGCAACCGCCAACACCCGTGCCGCTATCTTTGATGCGATGATGCGCCGCGAAGTCTATGCGACCACTGGGCCGCGCATGCAGGTTCGCGTCTTTGGCGGCTGGGATTTCACCGACAAGGATTGGGCAGGCGACTGGGTAAAAGCCGGCTATGCCCGCGGCGTCCCGATGGGCGCCGATCTGAAAGACGGCAAGGGGCGCCCAAGCTTCCTGATTTCGGCGCTGAAAGACCCTGAAGGTGCCAATCTCGACCGCGTGCAGGTGGTCAAAGGCTGGGTCGATGCATCGGGCAAAATGCAGGAAAAAATCTTCGACGTTTCCTGGTCCTCACCCGACAAGCGCAAACTGGTGGGTGGCAAGCTGACCCCGGTCGGTGACACGGTCGATATCAAAAAGGCCACATACACCAACACCATCGGCGCACCCGAACTGCGCACCGTATGGAGTGATCCGGAGTTCAATCCGGGGCAACGCGCCTTTTATTATGTGCGTGTGCTCGAAATCCCAACACCGCGTTGGGTGCTGTTCGACATGATCCGTTTCGGCGCGAAACTTCTGCCCGAAACCGAACTCAAGTCGCAGGAACGGGCCTATACCTCTCCAATTTGGTATAACCCGACGGTGTGATCATTCGGCGATGATCCCGGCCAGCGACGGGTCGGGATCCGCAATCCCCATCAATCTGCGCATGGCCAACCGTGCCAGTCGCTGCATCTCGACCTTGCGTCGTGCAGCGGCCAACGGAACGAGCGAGGCCGAGCGGATGATCTCAGCATCATAGGCATCGGCAACGATCAAACCGGTACGGTCGGGCAGGAACGCCTCCCCCTCTATCGGGGAAAAATCGAAGCCTGCAGGAACCGCCCAGAAAAAGCGGTCGCAATAGTCGAGATATTCGGGCCATTTCTGGTCGCCAAGAAGGTCCGCGCGTGAAACCTTGATCTCCACGATGATGATTTCGCCTTTGGCGTTGATGCCCATCAGGTCTGCCCGGCGATTGTTGCGGAGCGATACTTCGGGCTGCACCATGATCTGGTTGCGCAGGAACAAGCGGCTGACGCCGCGCGCAACCGAAGCCGAATCGATCTGGATGCCAAATGCGTTGCTCGCCATGGTCATTGGCTAGAACGAATGGCGAACAAGATAAAGCCCTTTCTGCCTTGGCAGCAGCCAATCAGCCAGATAGGGAATATATATGAGCGACAAGACGATAGCAGAACTGGCCGCCGAACATGGCGGTTTCGATCCGCGGATCGCGATCAGTTTCATGGGCAAGGCAGGCCATGGCGGCTTCCTAGGCATGGACTATGTCGGCCATGGCGAGGACTGGGTCGAACTGTCGATCGATTGGCGCGAAGACCTGGTCGGGGATCCCAATACCGGCGTTCTGGCCTCTGCTGTGGTCATCAGCCTGATGGACAATGCCACGAGCATGTCGATCTGGACAAAGCTGCAAGAGTTCCGACCGCAAGTGACAATGGACCTGCGCGTCGACTACCTCCGTCCTTCACCCAAGGGTGCGAAAGTTTTTGGCCGCGGCTATTGCTATCACCTGTCGCACAGCATCGGCTTTGTCCGCGGCATTGCGCATAATGGCAATCTTGAAGAGCCGCTGGCGCACGTCAGCGGCACCTTCATTCGCGTGGGGGATCGCCTCGGATGACGACGCCCGATCCTCGCACCGAATTGCTGCCGCCCTATGCGCGTGCGCTCGATATGGTCATCACGGGGCTGCACAATGGCGCGCCGCTCATCGAAATGCCGTTCGCCAACAAGGTTCAGGGACGACCGGGTTTCCTCCACGGCGGGGCCATATCAGGCTTGCTCGAAATGGCCGCGGTTGCGGCCATCCAGCATGCACTGCACGAACGCGGCGATGAGGCGACGTTCAAACAGGTCAATGTCACCATCGATTTCATGCGCGGCGGTGTGCGCCAGACGACCTATGCTGTCGGCGAAGTCACCCGGCTGGGACGCACCATGGCCAATGTCGAAGCGCGCGCCTGGCAGGATGATCCCGCCAAGCCCATCACCATTGCCTATCTGCATTACCTGCTGAAGCGCAGCTGAGGGCTCAGGCCTCTCCGTGGGTTTCGACCAGCGCGGCGGTGATTGCATCTTCGGGTGATTTTCCACCCCAGATGATGAACTGGAACACCGGGTAGAAACGCTCGCATTCATCAAGCGCAACGTCGATTATCGTTTGCGCCTGATCGACACCCAGCAACCCATTGGGCGGCAACAGGCTACCATGCCGGAAGAGCAGCATTCCATTGGACGACCAAAGATCGAAATGCCCGATCCAGAGCTGCTCGTTGATCAGGCCAAGCGCTTTGTACACGGCATCGCGCTTATCACTTGGCACGGTAACGTCAGGCATCACCAGAAGCTGCAAGGCATTGTCTTCCTCGCGCCAGATCGCCCGGATCTGGTAGCTCGTCCAACTGCCTTTGAATTCGGCGCTGACTTCTTCGTCGCTGACGGGCTCAAAATCCCATCCTCGCGCGTCAAAAAGCGCGGCGAGCATGTCCAATGGCGCTGTCTCTTCGCGCTCGAACTCGGTCAAATCTTCGTCCTGATCGCGCATTGCGGCCCTGTCGTTCCGTTCTGCACTGTAAATGCCCGTCACAGGACTCGCACGCAACCATGCATGTGCTGCATGGTGCATTAGTTTGTGGGCGGTTTGTGGATAAGGCTGCGAAGCGCCCTATTTCTTGGGCGCAGCTTTCGGCTTAGCCGGGGCTTTGCCTTTGCCCGCAGCAGCTTCTAACGCCGCGATACGGGCTTTGAGTTCCTCGGCCTCTGCACGGGCCGTCGCCGCCATCTGCTTGACAGCCTCAAACTCTTCACGGCTCACTAGGTCCATGCCGGCCACCCATTCACGGGTTCGCTCGCGGAAATTGGATTCGGCCTCACGCCCCATGCCTGCAACCGTGCCGGCGACGCCATTCAGGAATTTGGAAAGGTCGTCGAAAATGCGCTTGTCACTCTGCATGGCTCAGGCTCCGATATCGGCAGTTACTGCTGGCACATATAGCCGCTCTGCGTCCGGGTTCAATTGGTCGATCTGGTAATTCAAGATTGCTGCAAAACTTAGCCACGCCAGATAAGGCACCATCAACCAAGCTGCCAGCGACCGGATCCGGCCAAAGACCAGCGTGGTCGCAAAGGCAGAAACCCAGATAGCGAGCAACAGATAGAATGCAGCTGTCACCTGGTGCTGGCCGAAGAAGAGCGGCGACCAATAGAGATTCAAGGCAAGCTGGACGACAAACAATGCCACCGCGATGCCGCGCAACCGCGCACCACGCGCATTCAGGATGATCGAGACCGCGATACCCATCATCAAGTACAATATTGGCCACACCACGCCGAAAGCCCAGCCCGGCGGTTGCGCCTCGGGCTTGACCAACTCGGCAAACCAGCTGTTGCGCTCGCTCGATCCGGAGACGGTACCCGATAGGAACCCAAGCAGCATGATGATCGGAACAATGAACAGTGCCCACCGAAGTAGCGACATCCGCAATTGCGAGGGGGAAGCAAGCTGGCTCATTTTGTTCCCGTCGGAGTGAGAGAATCGATTCCACAAGTCTTAGCAAGCCCCCCGTAAACGACAAGGCCGCCATCCCTGGGTGGGGTGGCGGCCTGCCAGATTTTGCACGTTATGACGTGTAGTTAGGCTTTACGCGTACCGGTGACGGGCATCGAACCGAAAGCACCTGCCTTCACTTCACCAGTGATGGTGTCGCCATCGACGGTCGCGGTGCAATCCAGCGTCATTGGCATCGGCACGGTCATGTCCATTTTCCAGCTGAGCGTGTTGCCGTTCACGGTACCGCTCGGGATATCCATCGAGCCGAGGCTGCCAGCCATCTTGCCCGAAAAGGTATCGCCATTGCTGTTGATTGTCAAAACCGACTTCTGGTCACCCATCGGGCTTTTGACGGTTACGTCCCAATCGCCATCTACTGCTGCCATTTTTCTTCTCCTCTTACTCAGGCTTTAATTTGCATTGGTGTCAGTAGGCTTAGCAGCTTGCGATTGCATTTCAACCGGCAATCCAATTGCTTCCAGCTGCGGCTTCACCTTGGCAGCGTCACCGACAATCACCCACACCATCTTGTCTGCATCCACTTTCGACTTGAATTCTGCCGTCATGCTTTCGGCAGTCAATGCTTCATATTTGCCAGCCAGCTTTTCGGCATAGTCGAACGGACGCTTGAACAACGCATCGGCACGCATCTGGCCAAGAACCGCGACCGACTGTTCATAGCTGCCGGGCAGTTCGAGGATGTTGCTGGTGATAGTGACATCACGCTCAGCCTTGGTAATCGGCTTCGCTCCCGCGACATCCTTGGCATGATCGATCAACACCTTCAGCGAGGGGCCGGTCTGGTTGGTCTGCACTGGCGCAATGACCATGAACGGAACCCGGTCTTCATTGCCGGCAACCTGCGAGCGAACGCCATAGGACCAGCCCTTGGTTTCACGCAGGTCCATATTGATGCGCGAGGTGAAATCGCCACCGAAGATTTCGTTAGCAGCGCGCAGTGCAACCAGATCATCGCTCCCCTTGGCATCGAGGACCTTGCCGCCATAAATGAATGATTGCGGCGAATTGGGGCGATCGATCAGAACAACGCGTCCCTTAGCTTCGGGCAATGCGATGCCGAAATTTTTTGCCGGGGCAGCCTTTGCTTTCGGCTTCCAGCTGCCGAACTGCTTGTCGAGCAGCTTGGTCACTTCCTTCAGGCTGGTGTCACCGACGACGAAAATCTCGGCCTTGGCCGGATGGATCCACGATTGGTGGAACGCAACGATATCGTCCCGGGTCAGTGTGCGAACCGCGGCTTCATCGCCGGTGCCGGTTTGCGAAGCACCATACGGATGTGCCTTGCCGTAAATCAACGGGGGCAATGCGCGCAAAGCCAAGCCCTGCGGCTGGTTCTTCTCACCTGCAATGCGCGTCAACTGCTGGACGCGGACGCGTTCAAGGTCCTTTTCGGCAAAGGCGGGATTCTTGACAACATCGGCCAGTAGGCTGATCGAAGCTGCCAGATTGGGCTTTACGGCGCGCAAGGTGGCAACGGTGCGATCCTGGGTCGACGCGATATTGATGTCGGCACCCAATCGCTCCTCGGTTTCCGCCAGCTGGGTGGCGTTCAGCGTCAACGTACCTTCGGACAGCAAATTGCCCATGATGTTTGAAATACCGCGCTTGTCGAGCGGATCAGCCGCATAGCCCGCATCGAAGCTTACCGCGACACGCACAGCGGGAACGGCGGCACGGCGCGCGAAATGCACCTTGATGCCGTTCTTCAACGTTCCGGTTTCGACAGTCGGGAAATCCAGCGCCGGAGTTGCGCCGGGGGCTGGCATCTTGCTGCGGTCGGCTTTCACCGTCGTCGCAGCCGGCGCATCGGTGCCGGGTGCAATATAATAGGCAGGTGCCGAAAGCGTACCAGTGCGCGCACCGCCACCCGACGCGACTTCCTTATAGGCCTCGCGCTCACCCGGTTCGACGCGGATTTCGAGGACAGGGCGGGTCAGCCATTTCTGCATGGCGGACTTCACCGTTTCCGGCTTCAACGCAGCAAGCCGCTCGAGCTCGGTCTTGTAATAGGCCGGATCGCCAACATAAAGCTGCCCCTGTGCCAGGGCGCTCGCCTTGCCATCAAATCCACCGATCTGTTCAAGCCCGTCGATGCGATCCGCTGCATCGCTGGCGGCGACGCGCTGCACTTCGTCTGCGGTGGGGCCATTGGCGATGAAGTCAGCCATGATTTCGTCGAGACGCTTCGCGACGGCATCGGCATTGCCGCCCGGCTTCACGTCGGCTTGGATCCAGAACAGGCTAGAATGCACGAAAGGCAAGACGAAGGATGACACCGAAACCGCACTCTGCTCTTCGCGCACCAGCTTGTTGTCGAGGCGTGAGCTGGCGAGGCCACCAAGCACCGATGCACCTGCGCGCAGGGCGGTGAATTCAGGATCGGCGAGGCCCGGCACTACCCAATGACGATAGATACGCGTCGTCGGCACCTTGTCCTTCATGTCGATGCGGACGGGCTTTTCGAGCGTCGGGATGGGCGCATTGACGGGCGGCACATCGCGGCCGCGCGCAATGTCACCAAACCATTTCTGCACCAATGGCTTCGCGGTTGCGGCATTCACATCTCCGGCCAGCACCAGCACGGCGTTATTCGGGCCATAATAATCCTTGAACCACTGCTTGAAATCATCAAGCTTGGCAGCCGCAAGATCCTCAAGGCTGCCAATAGTATCATGATGATAGGGGTGGCCGACTGGGAACAGCGCTTCCGAGCGCTTGTAATCGACTAGGCCGTAAGGCTGGTTATCACCTTGGCGCTTTTCGTTTGAAACCACACCGATCTGGTTCTTCACCGATTGCTCGGTCAAGCCACCGAGCAAATGGCCCATGCGATCGCTTTCCAGAAACAGCGCGGATTCGAGAGCGCTGGTCGGCACTGTCTGGAAATAGTTGGTGCGATCGAGCCAGGTCGTACCGTTGAGATCGGTTGCGCCCAACTGCTTGGTGTACTGGAAATAGTCGCCGGGCGCGTTTTCGCTGCCATTGAACATGATGTGCTCGAACAGGTGGGCGAATCCGGTCTGCCCCTTTGGCTCATGCTTTGATCCGACCCCATACCAGATCGAAACTGCAACAACCGGGGCCTTGCGGTCTTCGTGCACCAGCACTGTCAGACCGTTATCGAGCGTGAACTTCTCGTAGGGGATGTTCACGGTCTTGACCAGATCGGCAACAGGTGCCGGCGCGGTTTTGGCCATTGCGGCGCCCGAAAGCGCGATCGTCGACACGGCAAGGGCCAAGGTCAATTTGCGGATCATTGAAATGCTCTCCTCAGGGAAACTTGTTCGCCCTTTCAGGCGGATAGGCTCGATATAGCGCCGCAAGCGACGAATCCAATGCAGGTAAACACCTTTTCGACAAACCGGCTAATGACAACGATTACAGCGTGATTGTTGCTGCCGCACCCGGTCACTCGTCATCATCAAGCCGCCGTACGCGCAGCTTGTCGATCTTGCGACCATCCATATCGACAATTTCAAAATGCCAGCCCGAATAGGCAAAGCTCTCCCCCTCTTCGGGCAAGTGACGCAGCACGTGCAAGACATGACCCGCTGCTGTCGCATAGTCCCTGTCTTCGGGAAGCTGGATATCGAGAGCCTGCGCCATCGTGTCTGCAGACATGCCGCCATCAAGCAATAAGGAACCATCGTCCAATGCCACGATATCGGCGGCGCTGCCTTGCTCCTGGTCGGACGCGAACTCGCCGGCAATCGCGGACAACAGGTCATTCGGGGTCACGATGCCTTCGAAATGGCCATATTCATCATGTACGAGAAGCATCGGCACTTCGGAGCGCCGCAATATTTCAAGCGCGTCCATCGCATCGAGCTGGTCCGGCACGATTTCCGCCTTGCGCATCATCGCCTTGAGATCGAGCGGGCGCCCCTCGATCTGGGCGGCAACGATATCGCGCGCCTGCACCACGCCTATTATGTCATCGACGCTTTCGCCCATCACCGGCAATCTTGTGTGCGGCGAATGCAGCAAGCGATCGCGAATATCATCAAGGCTGGCTTCGGCAGAAATGGTGTCGACTTCGGTACGCGGCGTCATCACTTCGCGCACCGGTCGATCGGCAAGGCGGACCACGCCCGAAATCACCTTATGTTCATGCTCTTCGATAATTCCGGCATGGGTTGCCTCGGTAAAGACCACCTTCAATTCTTCAGTGGTCAAGGCATCGCGGTTATCCCGATCGAGCCCGAACAGCTTGAAGAACAATGCGCTCGAGGCATCGAGCAGCCATACAAAGGGGGCGGCTATCCGGGCCAGCCATTCCATCGGCCGCGCGACCAATGCGGCTATCCGTTCAGGCGCGACCAGCGCTACCTGCTTGGGTACCAGCTCCCCTATCACCAGCGATGCATAAGTGGTCGCACCGATAACAAGCCCGAACCCGATATTCATTGACCACTTGGTTCCGAAAAGGCCCAGCTGCGCTATCCGTTCTCCCATCGGCCCACCGAGGCTGGCACCGGAATAAGCGCCGGCGATGATGCCGATCAGCGTGATGCCAATCTGCACAGTGGATAGGAATTTGCCCGGATCCTTGGATAGCTTGATCGCGGCTGCTGCACCGCTGCTGCCTCCATCGGCCATCGCCTGCAAGCGAGCAGGACGTGACGACACGATCGCCAATTCGGACATGGCAAATACGCCGTTGAGAGCAATCAGCGCGAGGATGATGAAAACATCGATCCAGGGAAATGGGCTAGGGTCCATGATGTGCCGCAACATTTATGCCGGAGCCTTGGGCTTGGCAAGGGTAGTGGCACCGCCTATCGGTTTTCCGCATGAATATCCATCGCACCACCAGTCCGGCCATTGCCTTTGCAGTCGCAGCGGCCGGCGTTGGGCTATTCTCGCTGATGGACGCAGCAATGAAGGATCTGTCGATAGCGTTGGGGGCCTATAATGCCGTGCTATGGCGCAACCTGACCGGCAGCCTGATCGCTGGCGCCCTGTTCCTCGGCACTGGTCAAGGCTGGCCGTCGACGGGCAATTTGCGTCTGCACCTGTGGCGCAGCTTTATCGTTGCGGGGATGGCCGTGAGCTTTTTTTGGGCGATCGCCCGGCTGCCACTCGCCGAAGCCATCGGGCTTTCATTCATCGCGCCGGTTATCGCGCTCTATCTTGCGGCGATCCTGCTCGGCGAAAAAATCGGTCGCGAGGCCATTTTGGCATCGGTAGCCGGCTTGGGCGGCGTCGCCATCATCCTCTATGGCAAGTTCAGCGGCCATTGCAGCCAGGATGCGTTATGGGGGGCTATCGCAGTCCTGTTCTCTGCAGTCCTGTTTGCTTACAACCTCATCCTCGCGCGCCAGCAGGCGCAGGCAGCAGGCCCGATAGAAATTGCCTTTTTCCAGAATCTATTGACCGCTTCGGTACTTGCGCTGGCAGCACCATGGTTTCTGGCTCCGTTCGTTGTTGCGAAAGCACCCATGCTCGTCACCGCCGCGTCACTTGCCATCGTCTCGCTGCTTTTGCTGAGTTGGGCTTATGCACGGGCAGAGGCTCAGGTCCTCATCCCGGTCGAATATACAGCCTTTGTATGGGCAATCGCATTTGGATGGCTGTTTTTCGATGAGCCAGTGACAGCGACCACCCTTATTGGAACAGCCTTGATCGTAGGTGGCAGCCTGATTGCTGCACGTGTAAAACCTTCTGCCGTTAATCATGTCGAAATAGCCTCAGCCTAACGGAGCCGTTAGACGCGCACTATTGCGCATAAGGACTAGCGGTTGACCCTGATGGAAATCATTACGGCAATTGGCCGAAAAGCAGGTGCATGGGCACATGATCGTGCCGTACAGGGTATTTTGGATACCCCACCCATCGTCGCACAAGATGATGGCGTGATCCTGTTTTCGATGATCGGCACAGCGGTGCTGCTGCCTTATCTGGTTGCAGTCAAATCGCTGCACCACCATTTGCCGCGCGGGAAAATCGTTTTGCTAGACGATGGAACGCTGACGGTTGGCGACAAGCAATTGCTCGCGCGCCATTGCGACAATCCGGAAATCATCGGCAAACAGCATGTCGATACATCGCCGTGCCCGCGCGACAATTGTTGGGAACGACTGATTTCGATCCTGGACCGGCGTCACGACCATTATGTCATCCAGCTCGACTCGGATACGGTTACCACCGGTCCGGTTCCGGAAATTGCCGCTGCCATCACAGCCAATCGCAGTTTCACTCTCGCGGGCGGCCTTGATGAAGCGCAGCATGGCTTCAAAAGCGCTTCGGAAATCTCCCGGATTTTTCATGCGAACGGCCCAACGACCGACCATGTTCAGGCGCATGCCGAGGCTGCAATGAAAACGCTGCCCGAAGCCGATAGCCGCCGCTATATTCGCGGGTGTGCAGGCTTTGCCGGCTTTGCAAAATCAGCTGAGGGCCGCGCAACGGTATCACGTTTCAGCGACGAAATGGATGAGCGGCTGGGCGATATCTGGCGGCAATGGGGAAGCGAGCAGGTCGCGTCCAACTGGGTGGTCGCGAACGATCCCGATCCGATCCAGCTGCCCTATGACCGCTATATCAACCATTGGGATGAACCCATGCCCAAAAGCCCTGCATTTGTGCACTATATCGGCACCTATCGCTATCGCTGGGGCAACTATTCACGCACGACCCGTGAAGCGATTGCGGCATTAAAGGCGTAGGTCCGAAACAACCCGTCCAGAAGAACATGACCTATGTTCGCTATAGGCATTGACCCCTGCACAGACTCGGTTTAATCGCACGATTAAATCACACAAAGGAGTCCTGTCATGGCCACAGCCTATATTGTCGATGCCGTTCGTACCGCCGGTGGGCGGCGCGGTGGAAAGCTTGCCGGGGTGCACCCGGTCGATCTCGGCGCAGCCGTTTTCGATGCGATTGCCGACCGCAATGATTTTGACACCAGCGCAATAGACGATGTCATCACCGGCTGCGTCTCGCAAGGTGGCCAGCAGACGATGGATCTTGGCCGCAACGCCGTGCTCGCATCGAAACTGCCCGACAGCATCCCCGCCGTCACCATCGATCGCCAGTGCGGCTCCTCGCAGCAGGCGATGATGTTTGCGGCGCAGGCCGTTATGTCGGGCACGCAGGATATCGTGCTTGCCAGCGGCATCGAAAGCATGACCCGTGTTCCGATGGGTTCGGTCGCGACCTTGTTCATGAAGGAAGGCCTCGGCAACTACAAGTCGCCGCGCCTCGAAGAGAAATTCCCCGGCATCATGTTCAGCCAGTTTGCCGGAGCGGAAATGATCGTCAAGAAGCACGGCTTCACCAAGGATGACTTGGACGCCTTCGCTCTCGCCAGCCACCTGCGCGCGAAGGCTGCTACCGAAGCGGGCCATTTCCAGAATGAAATCGTCGGCATCGAAATCGAAACGCCCGAAGGCAAGGAAATCCATCTGGTTGACGAAGGCATCCGCTTCGACGCGACCATGGAAAGCATCGCCGGTGTCAAGCTGCTGCAGGAAGGCGGCGCCATCACCGCTGCCACCAGCTCGCAGATTTGCGATGGTGCCTCGGCTGCCCTCATCGTTTCGGAACAGGCGCTGAAGGACCATGGCCTGACGCCGCGCGCGCGCATCCACCACATCTCGGTCACCGCGGGCGACCCGATCATCATGCTCGAAGAACCGCTTTTCGCTACCGAAAAGGCGCTGAAGAAGGCCGGCATGAAGATCGAAGACATCGATGCCTATGAAGTCAACGAAGCCTTCGCCCCGGTTCCGCTCGCCTGGATGAAATATCTCGGCGCTTCGCATGATCGCCTCAACGCCCATGGCGGCGCAATCGCGCTCGGCCACCCGCTCGGCGCTTCGGGCACAAAGCTGATGGCAACCTTGCTCGGCGTGCTCGATGCCAAGAACGGCAAATATGGTTTGCAGACGATGTGCGAAGGCGGTGGCCAGGCCAACGTCACCATCATCGAACGGCTTTGAGCCCCGTCGCCCC
>JALREL010000143.1 GCA_023262005.1 Sphingorhabdus sp.
TTGCAGCGTGATATTCGGCATTTTCCGAAAGGTCGCCATGCGCGCGCGCTTCTTCGATAGCATCGATGATGGTGGGGCGCTCTTCGCGCAGCCGTTTGAGGTCAGCAGTCAGCTTTTCAAAGCCCTCAGCCAACATCGGCATCTTGTCCATCGTCGCCATGCTACTCGTCTTCCTTCGGTCAAAAACTCTCTCGGGGCTGGAAGGCCAGCCCACAATTTTTCAGCAATATGGGGAGTGCTGTTACCTCTTATGATAGTCCTGCAGCGTGCAAACTTCAAGTTTTCTCGCTTTGAGGGCCTCGATGGCCTGCGCCGAAGCCAATGATGCACTTGCCGTGGTGAAGTAACTCACCTTGTTCACAAGCGCCGAACGGCGGATATCTTCGCTGTCCTTCAACGATTGCCAACCTTCGGTTGTATTGAATACCAGCGCGATTTCGCCATCGATGATCTTGTCGACGATATGCGGCCGCCCTTGGGCAACCTTGTTGACGCGTTCGACTTCGATCCCCTGCTCTTGCAAATAATCGGCGGTTCCACCCGTCGCACAGACAGAAAATCCGAGTTCGATAACCTTTTGCACGGCAGGCACGATGTGCGGCTTGTCGCTGTCTTTCACCGAAACGAACAATTTGCCCGATTGTGGCAGGCTCATTCCCGCTCCGAGCTGTGCCTTGGCGAATGCCGTGGCGAAATCCTTGGCGATACCCATGACTTCGCCGGTCGATTTCATTTCGGGGCTGAGCACAGGATCAACACCCGGGAAACGGTTGAACGGGAAGACAGCTTCCTTGACCGCGATATAATCGATGTCGAGGTTGATTTCGGGAAGGTCTTTCAGCTTCTCTCCCGCCATCACGCGGGCAGCGATCTTCGCAATCGGCGCGCCGATAGCCTTGGCAACAAAGGGCACGGTGCGCGAAGCGCGCGGGTTCACCTCGATCAGGTAAACCTGTCCGTCCTTTACTGCAAACTGGGCATTCATCAGGCCTTTGACCTTCAGATTGCGCGCAAGCAATTCGGCCTGACGGCGGATTTCGGCAACTATTTCCGCAGGCAGGCTGTACGGCGGCAGAGTGCAGGCGCTATCGCCGGAATGGACACCGGCTTCTTCGATATGCTGCAGGATTCCGGCCACTACGACGTCATCACCATCAGCCACACAATCGACATCCACCTCGACCGCATCGCGCAGATAGCGGTCGATCAGCACCGGGCTGTCGCCCGAAACGCGCACAGCGGTTTCGATATAGTTTTCGAGCTGCGCCTGCGTGTCGACAATCTCCATCGCCCGGCCACCGAGGACATAGCTAGGCCGCATCAGCACCGGATAACCGATGGTTTCGGCAACCTTGATTGCTTCTTCGCGGCTGCGTGCAATGCCGTTTTCGGGCTGTTTCAGCTTCAGCTTGTTGATCAACGCAGCGAAGCGCTCGCGATCCTCAGCAAGGTCGATTGCATCTGGCGATGTGCCGAGGATCGGGATGCCTGCATCCTCCAACGCCTTGGCCAAGTTAAGCGGAGTCTGCCCGCCAAACTGCACGATAACGCCCTTCAGATTGCCTTTCTGCTGCTCGACATGCAGGATTTCGAGCACATCTTCGGCGGTCAGCGGTTCGAAATAGAGGCGGTCGCTGGTATCATAGTCGGTCGAAACCGTTTCCGGATTGCAGTTGACCATGATCGTCTCATAGCCGGCTTCCTCGAGCGCAAAGCAGGCATGGACGCAGCAATAGTCAAACTCGATCCCCTGCCCGATACGGTTCGGACCACCTCCCAGGATGACAACCTTTTCACGGTCGCTGGGCTGTGCCTCGCATTCGGGCTCGCCAAAAGTGGGGACTTCATAGGTTGAATACATGTAAGGCGTTTTCGCCTCAAACTCCGCCGCGCAAGTATCGATGCGCTTGAATACCGGGCGCACACCGAGTTTGTGACGTGCCTTGCGCACTTCGGCCTCGGTAATTCCGCCCGTCATCGCGACAATCGCATCGCGGATCAGGCCGGAACCGCGACGGATGGCGCTCTCCATTCCCGGGCGGACATGCGCGGATTCGAGCGCGAGGAAGGCAAGCCGCTTGTCACTGAAGCCCATGGCTTTCAGGCGGCGCATCCCCTCGGCATCTTGCGGAATACCATTGGTTTTGACCTCTTCCTCAGCCGCGACGATTTCCGCCATGCGCTCAAGGAACCAGGGATCGAATTTGGAATATTGGTGCACCTCGGCAACCGACATGCCTTCACGCAATGCTTGGGCCGCGACCAGCAGCCTGTCGGGCGTCGCCCGCGTCAACGCGGCGGCCAACTCGTCCTTCGGCGCGCCGCGCAGTTCGTCGACATAGTTGAAGCCCGACAGCCCGGTTTCGAGCCCGCGCAGCGCCTT
>JALREL010000152.1 GCA_023262005.1 Sphingorhabdus sp.
AGCACAATATCCCCGTCCATCGGTGGCACTATGTCGGTCAGGCGCCTGAATCGCGGTGAACGAAAATATCTGGCAACGTCAGCCCGATAGTCGCCCCGCATGTTATAGGAGACGCTTTCTGCCCTCTTCCCGGCAAGCGGACCGAGCGCTACCAACGCCAATCCAACACAGTCCAGCGCAACTCCGGCATTGCGACCCCGCAAGCGAAATGGCGTTCCAACCTGCGCAAGCGCGCGCTGAGCGATTTCATTGCCGGTCATGGTTCAATTCGCACCGGGATATCGTGTGAGCAGGTCATTGCCCGGCAAATATGGTTCGCCCCTGAAGTTCAGCGCATTGTTGAAACGGCTGGAGCAGGTTGCAATAGTACGATCACATCCTTCAAGGATCTCAATCCTTTCCGGCCCTGGTGTCGGGAAAGGCGATTCACCTATCAAGACCAGCTTATCCTGCGTTGAGGCGGCAATGCGCTGTCGAAAGCCACAATTGCGACCGGACAGCCAGCGGATTTCGCCGTTGACGAACCGAGATGCGTCGCCCGTCAATGCTTGCTGCAAAGTCAGTTCGGAACCGCTCACCGTCGCAACCAACACTTCCAAAATGAACCGGCGAGAGTTCAAACCGCAACCTTCACCAGCAAATTTTGCCCTGCATGTCGGCGAAGTAACGGGCACCGATGGCGCCGATAACAATGCGGCAGGCCCCAGAAATTCAACTTCGAAAGCCGAACCCGACCAATTAATCGCGCCCAATATCCCCGATGCCAGCAGCAGGGGCTGTGCATGTGGATCGGTCCAGTCGAACAGGAATATGTCAAGGCTCGCGCCATCCCATTTGCCCGCTTCGATATCCGCCGCGCTAAGGGCGTCGCTGGTCAACGCACCGCTGACTTCAAGGCTGTTTGCGTCCAAACCCAAGCCCTGGACGATCGAAGTCGGTGCTATTCCGGGGCTTGCGCGATAGACCAAACCGTCGAGCAGGATGTCGCGGTCGTGCGAAGTAAAGCCTATGGTGACGCCATCGCTTCGTTCCAGTCGCCAGCCATAGGATGCAGTGATCAACGGGCCTTCCAGCCAAGGATATGTCACGCGGCTTCCTTGATTTCGACAAGCACGACGCTTGGCATTTCACCTGCGCCATGGGTCGCCCGATTCACGTCGATGCGATCTTGCGCAAAGCGCACCGGTACATCGAAACGGAAGCCGGCTGTTATGTTGGCCCCTGCTGCAGGGGCAGCATCAAAGCGGATTTCGCCAAACGGTCCCAGCGACCAGGCTGTTGTTTCGACACCGTCGACAGCAACCACGACGCTGCCCGGCCGAGGCCGCGTTATCGGGCGAAGCTGCGCGCCGCTGCCTTCCCCATAATTTTTGACCAACTGGAACGCGGTCCGCAATCCATCGCCGATGCCGATGGGTTGATCGGTTGCCGAAGGCAGGCCACTCGCGCCGTTCGAACTGCTGTCAAAAGGATCGCCAAAGCGGAAACCGACGGCCGCGCCGCGCCGTGCTCGAAAAAATTCAAGCAGCTCACTCAACTCTTCTTCGGAGCGGACGCCCGGTGCCACATCATAAGACATGCGCGCGTCGGACCAGTCGCTGTTTCGCCGCTCCTTCCCCGACATCAGGGTAACGACATTGGTCGAGAACTCAGCCGATACTTCCGCCTTGCTCCCAATGTGGAGCGGAAAAGCAACGTCATCAAAAGCATTCACATCTGCCTCGCTTTCATCGCCGATCTGGAAATGGACATAACCGTCGCGCGCAACCTGCGGCAGCGCCCAAACATAGGTTTCAGGAGTTTGACGTTGCGCGGCATATTGGGCGGCCTTTTCAATCTCTGCCCATTGCGGATCGCTTCCCGGCTGAAGGACAAAACCCGAAAAATAATGCTGCTTTTCCATGGGGTAGTCGAGACGCTCGCGCATCAACGCGACCGCATTTTCGGTCGCTCCATGGTTGCCTGAAGTCACCCAATCATAATCCTCCAACTGGAGGATATCGAATGCGGGCGCCGCCCATTGGACGGGCACATTGGCCCTTTTTGCCTCGGGCGCGACGGGATCGAGCACGGTTGGAAGATAAACAAGGATATGGCTGGTGAAATCGGCATTCGCTGCCTCGTCTTCGACGGCAGCAACGAGCGCAGCTGTCGACGCAGCGAGCAATTCGCCGGCCTTGTCGAGCATGGCATTTTGAGCAGCTGATTTTACGCCACGAATATCTGGAACTGAGACCGCCAACGCGCCAAGTTCGGCGACTGCTGCAGCGTCATACAGGCAGATGCGGCCATCGGGCATGATCCACCACCAAGGCTCGCCAACCTGGAACTTCACCGGAAGTCCAGCTAGTTTCTGGATATAGGCAAAAGCCCTTCCGACCGCCTGCAGATAGGCCATCGCACCGCTATGGGCAGGCGAAAGCAGGGTCGAAGGCGGCACCCAACCGGTCAAGGCAGGGTCGCCATTTTCAGCGCGCTGCTTCCAATCGTTCCAGCAATTGGCATCGAAAAGTTCGTAGCTAAGCGAAAATATCAAGTCATAATCCATCGCCTGCGCGCGCTGCGCAAAATCGAGGTGCCACGCCCGGCAAGGGGTGTTGAGGGCGCCGCCCGCAAGGCTGACATAGTGGCCGCCGGACAAGGGCTCGAGCCGGTAATAATGGCTCATCCCGACATAATGGTTGATCGTCCCGCGATAGCCGAGCGCGCGGATCTGTCGCAGTAAACGCTCGGGCGTCTGGTTATAGGCATCGTCATAACCCGTCGCCATTTTGAGGTCATGCTCGGGCAGCATCACATCGCCCGTATCGAGCATCACCCCTGCGCCATCGCATCGTATTTCGGAGAGTTCGACCCAACCCTCCACTCCCGCCGCAAAGTCTCCGCCGGTTTCGCTATATTGGGACGGCACGATCGAAATGAACATTCGGTCGATATCGCCGGCGAAAAGCGGATCGGCATCCGCAGGCAAGGCGAAGCCGCCCTCCAGCGAACTGAAGGGCAAGGTGATGATGGCATCGGTCGGCGTGCCAACAGCATAGTTCCACAGACGCACATACCAGCTTTTGGCGGTGCCGCTCGCATCGCGCCCCTCAACAGTCAGCGTTGGCCCGTTGATCACATCAAGCGGCATCACCCCGTTAGTGCGCCACCGGAACCGCAACGTCAGTCGGCGGTAATCGCGGTTGGTTTCATAAGCGAGAAGCGGGTGATCCCATTTGTCTTCGCTTTCCCAGATCAGGCCGGCAAGATCGTCCGCACGGTAAAAGACCGCATCTACACGCAGCGATTCCGGGCCGGTGGTCACCACCGACGCCATCATTGGTCGCGGGAAGTTTAGTGTCCAGAAACGCGGATCGAACCGCATCACCGGCATGCTATCCTGCCGTTCGCGTTTTTTGCAAAGCCAATATGCCACAGTCGCTCAGCCTTCCGATTCCGCAAGCGCGCGGCGCAGCGAACGCACCACCTGCCGCGTCGAACGATGCAAAGCTTCAGGCGCGCTACCTCGGCCATTGTCCGAAACATTGACCGTCAAATTCACCTGGACGCTGCCGCGCGCCGCACTTCCTGCAGTTTCAACGCGCCCGGCGGATGTCGGGACAAAGAGTTCAGGGCCGTTTTCACCGACGCGGTAGGCACGCCCGGGGGAAA
Source organism: Sphingorhabdus sp. (assembly GCA_023262005.1). Classification (GTDB taxonomy): domain Bacteria; phylum Pseudomonadota; class Alphaproteobacteria; order Sphingomonadales; family Sphingomonadaceae; genus Sphingorhabdus_B; species Sphingorhabdus_B buctiana. The sequence continues at coordinate 3,655 of JALREL010000152.1, forward strand.
CCGGTCCGCCGGTCGCACGGCCGGGCACGCCACCAAAAACGCCACTCAGGATTGCACCCAGCGAGCTGAGTAAACCGCCACCGCCTGCACCACCGCCCCCACTAGCAATCGAACCGATACCGGCACGGATCGCAGACGTGGCAATTTCGGAGAGTACAGACAGCGCCACGCGGCGAAGATCCTCGAAACCGAATTTGCCCGTCAGCAGCGCGCGGGAAAGGCTGCTCTCCAACAATCTCCCGGCCTTTTCAGCACCGGCAGCAAAGGGCCCGTCCATTTCCGCGCGCATCGCCGCAACATCGCGGGCAAAGCCCTGGGTATCGGCGCGCACGGAAACCACCAGCCGTTCGATTTCTTCATCCATCGGGAAATTGCTCCATCAGTTCGCACAGCAATGCGTGATCTGCATGCTGTTCGGGAGCGGCGCATGCCTGCACCACTGCTACCAATTCGGCAGGCGTCGTTTGCCAAAATTCGTGCGGCCGCCATCCAAACAGCCATGCAGTTGCCCCGGCAAGGCCGCGGGCTGTTTCTGCGAAAGTCACTGCCCGCCCAGGATCTGCGCCAGCAAAGTTTTCAACGCGGGAGTGCTGGCCGCCATTCCCCCGGCAGTAACAGCTTCTGAAAACTGTTCGCGGTCGAACGGTATCGCCCCCTCGACCCGGCAATGCCAGAACAGCGCAACCATTTCGGATAGGCGCAGCTGCCCCGCAGCCGCCCGTTCAACAAGCGCGAATAGCGACCCAATCTCTTCTTCTGCTGCAACCAATGCTGCAAAGGTCGGGCGCAGCAAAATATCGGTTTCGCCTACGCGCAAGCTAGCCTCGCCGCGCACGGGATTGGCAGGTCCGGTCATAGCGCCGCCACCACACCTGAGCTTTCAAGCGCAAGTGTGTAGCTGCGCTCACCATTGAAATCGCCGGCATAGTCGAGCCTCGCAACGAGGAATTTCCCACGCAGCCGCTCGCCGCTTTCAAAACTCAATTCATAGTCGTCAAGCACGCCGGAAAGCGCATTATTCTTGATCCGCGTCTCTGCAACTGATCCCGTGAATACCCCGGCACCCGAAACAGAAACCGATCGCACACCTGCACCCGACAGCAATTCACGCCAGGCACCCGAACCTTTGTTGGTGATCACCACTGCATCACCATTGATGCTGATCTGCGTCGTGCGCAAGCCGGCGACGGTCGCATAAACCGGCGGCAATCCGCCATCTCCCACCTTCAGCAAGAAGGCACTTCCCTTTTCTGCGGGCATCGATACTGTCTCCTCATAGGACGACTCAATCTGGGGAGAGGAAGTCGCCATGTTGGTAGGATTGCTGCTCGCAAGCAGCTTGATTGCTGCACCTGCTGGGGTGCAACAAAATGCAAAAGCTGCGGACGCTTGTCCGTCAGCGGAAATCATGATGGGTGCGCACAAAACGACACCTGCAGAGCCGCATCGCACCGCGCCCGAAGCGCTGCTGCCCACGCCGCAACCGGAAAGTCGCGGTCCGGCGGTGCTCTTGCCTGATTGCAAACCCGAACCGCCCAAGAGGCGCAAACGCAAGAGCGACTATCCGATGGTTTGACCTCAAATGGTCGAGAGCAATCGGAACCTATAATCGATCACGCCTGCCCACGCTCCTGTAGGATTGCGCGCAACAAAAGTGCGAAGGAAAACGCAACTGGCAATGCGCCAGCCAGGCAGATCGCGGGGCAATGCCTCCACCGCATCTTCGATATACCCCATCAACTGGTGCAGCCTGGTTGCCCGCTCTCCATCATCCCATAGCGTAAGCCCAATCCGGATTTCTCGACCTTGCGCAGTCTTGGTGCTCCAGTCGGTGACCGAACCATCGCCGATCGAAATATATGGAAATGCAATACGTGGTGGCGGCCCATCCAACACGCCAGTCAGTTTCTCGGCCAACACCGGATGGGCATCCAATGCCGTAACCAACGCCGATTGAAGACACTCCAACGCGTCGCTCATCGTCCGATATTCCTCAATCTGGTATCAGCAATTAGCCGCTGGCGAAGTTTGCGTCCGGATAGGCGCACGCCATCGTCTAGTGCTTCGATTTCAACACCATCGGGCATTTCACTTTGCGAAAGTCGCCGGATGGCGCGCATTAACAGCCCGTCGGCGTTGCGATCTGCGGCTTGCTGTAACCGTTCGAACATCAGCGCGCTTCCTCACACGTCAGCACCATGCGTGCAGGGTCGCGTGGATCACTGATGATGTTGCGCACGCCGAGGAAGCGTCCACGCCACACCAGCCTTGTGCGCAAATCTATGCCTTCGCGTTTGCGCATCGTGACCTGCCAGCGCGGCATCGCCGAAAGCACATCTGCCTCAGTCAAATCGGCTGGCATCAATGGCGCGACAGCGACCCATGCCGCACCTTCATAGGCATAGCGCCCCGTAGCCCCGCCGAGTGCATCACGGTTGCCGAGACGGCGTTCAATGATGACACGCTCTCGGAGTGTACCCAGAAACTCGCCGCTCATTGAATGCGCATCCGGCGCCAGGAGCGAAGTAGCGATGCAACGCCTTCGGGCGGCCCGCTATCGTCAAGATTGTCGCGGTACAGGTGCAAATGCGCAGCAAGCCGAAATATGGCCAGCCGGACTGCTTCGGGAAGTTCTCCCCAATTTTGAGCCATTCCGGCCAGGCAGGCGACTTCCACCCGCCCCGCAGATCCCGGCCGCATCACGCGCAACCAGGCTTCGCCATGAACGTCTATTTCAACCTTATAGGCTTCGCTGGAAAGCGCGAAGGGCATGCCTTCGGCGGGTATTCCTGTAACCGAATTTACCAACACGACCGGCGATAGCGTCAGGCGTTGCCAATGCAGGCTGGCCGGTACAACCTCTCGCCCATTCCGGCGAAGCAGCATCTGGCCCAAATAGCTCTCTGCATGGTTGATTGCGCCGAGCAGGATCGACCCCAATGAGGCATCCTCCTCTTCGGCTTCAAGGCGCAAATAGGCGCGGGCCTCGTCCAGCATGTCGCTGCCGAGCACCACCGCATCGCGGCTGATCATGTTAGTCTCCTTGATGGTTAGATCGCGCGGCGACCCATTGCGGTAAGCCCGGCTTTCAACGTGACAACCGAACCCGCTACCACGCTGCGAAACTGCAGCTGGACTGTACCGCCGGTCGCACCAATATCGACGCGGAACCAGGCGAAGACCGGTATGTTGGTGTTCGCCGCGCGCACGCCGGACGTGACCCCGGTGGTGGCATTATCTGCGATTTGCTCGATTGTTTGAATCGTCGTGGCACTGGCGCTGATGTGCGCCTGACCAACCACTTGCCCTGACGGTATATCAACTGCCAGCGCCGCGCCGGTCGTCGTCGCTGCAGCCTGTAGCGCACCATAAAGGTGGATCAGATAGGATGTGTTGGCCGCTGCTGTGAAAGACAGCCCCGTTGCAGCGGCGAGCGTGATGGTGCTGTTCGCGACATCGGCAGGCAGTTTCTGCCATGTCCAGGCATCGCCGCCGCCAGCCTCGCTTTGCTTGGCAACAGGTTCGTGGGCGTTGATGGCGGTACCGACGGTCAGCCGCGCCTCATCAGTGATCAGATACACTTCGCCGGTGCGTAACTGGCTGGCACTTGCAGCGGCATCAATCTGTGAACGCGTCCCGCGTTTATGCGCGAGCGATGGCATCGATCAGAATGTCCCGCAATCGACATCGCCCACCGCTAGCGTGACAAAGGCGTTGCCCGCATCCTTGCTCCACGCCATCGATGCGTTCATCCGAATAACGCCATCGGTTCCATTTGTTCCCCAAATATATCCAGATGTGCCGCCAGCAACGACCGCTGCCTTCTCATCCAGATCAGACGATGGAATGTTGAGTGCCGTCTTGAAGGCATTGACGGTAATCTTGCCCTCTTTCTGCCCTGCTGCCGAAGCATCGTGCAGAATGAGGAAATCCGCAGCCCCATCGACCGCAGCAATCGTCGGCAGATCGTCGATCGGCGGGACAACCGGCAGCCGGGTTGTCGCGCCGGTTGCTACATGCAGCGTACCGCGATCGGTGGTGAAATGCGCCTCGCCTGCCAGCATGGAGGCGGAAGGCAGGTTGGCCTTCAGGCCGCGCTTGAGTTGTATTCTGGGCATTGCTGCTCCTTGTTGGAAAGGGAGGTGGTCAGTTGAACGTCCCGCCGTCGATAATCTCCGCGACCGGGCCTTCAGGCCCAGCTGGCCCCGCGACACCGGGCGGGCCGATCAGTGTCGGAACCGGTGATGGCGGATTCGCCGCAACAACCGCCGCGATACCGCCATCCGGCCCGCGCCAACGCAGTGTCAACGCGGGCTCTGGCTGTCGCCATTGCACCAGCATCATGGCGCCACCGAGGGCTTGATGCGAATCGCGACCGGCTCGGTCACGATCACACCGCCTGCAACTTCAAGCCGTGCATCGGCCAGGTAATTGCCAGCGGTGAGCATCGACGATGTCATGGCATCTATGGACAACGTCCAGCCAGGAGGAATGTCGCCCACGGCCGCGCGCGGACTGATCGAAAAACTGGCCGCAACCGGTGCGCCATCGGGCACGCCGGTGCGGCCGGGCGGAACGGATTTCATGACCGCACTGATGGCCGTGACGGTCAGGGGATCACCCGTCACGGTATCGAGCGCGATCGAAATCGTTTCGCCACGTTGGTAAGAAAAGGGAGTCATAGATTGCTCCAATTCCCCTCCCGCAAGCGGGAGGAGAGAATTAAGAAGTTGCAATCTTCAGCAGCTTGATCGCCTCGCTGTTCGAAACCGCCCCACCGATCCGCTTGGTCGCGTAGAAATTGACATAGGGCTTGTTCGAATAGGGATCGCGCAGGATGTTGGTTTCGCTGCGCTCCGCAACCAGGTAACCCGCCTTGAAATTGCCAAAGGCAATCGGCGTGGTGTTGGCCGCGATGTCGGGCATATCCTCACTCTCAACCACCGGATAGCCTAGCAGCGTATCGGGCTGGCCGGTTACCAGCCCCGGCTGCCAGACAAAGGCACCATCGCTGGTCTTGAACTTGCGGATTTTGGCGAGCGTTGCCGAATTCATCACCCAAACCGCACCCTGGCGATAGGGGGCGCGCAGTGCGTGGATGAGGTCGAGCAGCTTGTCTTGCGGGTTGGTCGAGGGGAAATCGGAAGCCGCACCAACCGGCACATATTGCAGCTGGCCAAAGCTCCGCGTTGCATCCCCGGTCGCAGCGATCGTGTAGGTCAGGAACCCTTTTGGTTTATCTATGCCATCACCATTAACGAATGCGGTTCCCTCGGCCTTGGCAAATTGCGTTGCGATTTCATCCGCCAGCCAGGCCTCGACATCGAACTGCGCATCATCGAGCATCGCCTGCGTCGCCGCCGGATTGGCATACAGCTCGCCAAAGCTGGGAACAATTTCGTTGAAGGTCGGGGTCGCGGTGGTCGGTCGCGCGGCGACTTCGGAAGCCCAGCCGGAGGCAACGCCGTTGGTCGTCACCAGCTTGCGATAGCCCGCGCTACCCACCTGCACGACATTGGCAACTGCGCGGATGGGGGAGATCGATTTCAATGTCGCATCGATCACCGCATCGATTTCCCTGGGCACCGCATATCCGCCATCGGCGGGCACATTGCCGGCAAAGCTTTTCAGCTCGACCTCGCGGCCCTTGCGCAAATAGCCTTCGACAAAGGCCGAGCGCGCCGGATCAACGGCATCGCACGCCGCGAGTTGCGGGCGCACTACAGCGGCAGGGATCACCGCCGCCTCAAATGCCGCCTCCAACGGGTCGGCTTTCACTTCATAGTCCATAATCACTCCTTTTCTGGATGGACAGCCAGCACCCGCGCCAGCGGTTGCATGGGATGGTTGACGACGCTCACCTCAATAAGGTCGAGGTCCGTTAGTTCACGATATGTTCCCTGCGCGCTTCCACGCACGCGGTAGCCAAAGGAAAGCCCTGCCCCGCTCACCACTGGCGGCGCGGATGGGTCCATTTGCGCAAAAACGCGCAGCCCGCGCGCATCCTCCTCCACCCGCTCGACAAAGCCGATGCGGCGGCCCTGGTCATGCTGCCACAGCAGCGGCAACCCTGCCTTCGCCGCACGGGAAAAGGCGCCCTTGCGGACAATATCACCGCCGCGATCGGGATGGTCAAAAATGGCTGCATAGCCGGCAAAGCGCGTCATTTGATCACCAGCCCGCCCAGCCCCAGCTTGACCGCAAGGCCAATCAACAGCACCGCGAGGGCGCCCCGTACCAGCCATTCAACCACCGCCTTGCGCGCCGACCTCTTTGCATCGCGCCAAGCCGAGAGCAGCTCGCGCAGATCGGCCATGTCCTTTGCCGCGCTCTCATCGGCGAGGCCCAGATGCGCGAGCGCCCGCTGGGCTCCTGCCTCCGAAGCTTTTTCGAGTAGCGACTGTAGTTGAGGTTCGCTGGTCATTTATCCAACCCCACCGTCGCCCGCTTTTCCTCCATTGTCAGGAAGTCCGCGCCAGCAACCTGCGCCCAAAGTCGCTCGCGATCCTCGCTGAGTGCGCTCACCTGATCGACATCGACCTTGAGCGACAGATCGGCAAACCAGGGACGCAGCCCTTCGGACAGCGCATCCAGTATCTTCGCCGCCAGCGGCAGGATCGCTTGCCGCCACAGCGCCTTGTTCGCCTCGCGGTAATTGGCGTAGGTCGCATCGCCCGGCAGGCCGAGCAGCATCGGCGGTACCCCAAAGGCGAGCGCAATCTCTCGCGCGGCAGCTGCTTTCAACCCGGCAAAATCCATATCGGCGGGGGTCAGCGACAATGTCTGCCATTTGAGCCCACCTTCGAGAAGCATCGGTCGCCCGGCATTATCGGCGCCTGAAAAGCTGCGCTTCAGCTCCTCCTGCAGCCGGGCAAACTGCTCACCCGACAGCGCCTCTGCCGCCTCATGCACCAACGCCCCGCTGGGCCGCGCGGCATTATCGAGCAGTGCCTTGTTCCAACGGGTCGAGGCATTGTGGATCGCGATCGCACCCGATGCCGCGCCTAGGCACCCGAGGCCATAATGGTCGTCGAGCGGGTGGTGGCTGCGAATGTGGATCAGCTCGTTCGCGCCCATCCGCGTCACCGCCTCCCCCGCTTTATAGCGAAAGGCGGCGGGCCAGCCGCGCGCATCGGCCTCAACCGAAACCCGCTCCGGCCGCAGCGCATAAAGCTCACACACCGCGCCATCGGCAGTTGTGAGCAACTGCACATAGCCATTGCCATGGAGAAGCAATTGCGCCGCCAGCGTCTCGAGCAGCGACTGCCCGCCACTGGTCGTAGTAACCAGCGCCAGCGCGGCATCATCGCTGGCAGCAAGCGGCGCCGACGCTACCCCCTCCGCCACCAGCCGCACTGCGCGCTGCGCAACGACATTGTTCAGATAGCCCTCACGCAACTGCGCCTCATAGGATTTGGGCCATTCACCCATCACCCCACCCGCAAAGGCGCGTGTAAGCGAGACATGCGTCTTGGCCGGACGCAGCATCCCGCGCCCGGCCGATTTCCAGCCGAAGAGTTTCATTTAAAGCTCCTGAAATTTCAGAGTATCCGCACCCGCGGCTCGTTCACCCGTTTGCCGAGCATCAATTCAGACATTGCCCACACCAGCGCATCGGCGCGGTCTGGAGACCTGCCCGGCCCTTCATAACCGCCCCCTGAAATCAGGCCGCACAGTTCATCCTCAAGCTCGGGGAAGGCACCCGCGTGGAAGGCCTTGCCTGCCTCATAAAGCGCCGCCACTGGCTCGGCCCGCGCCACCTTTCCGCTTGAGGCGGAAACTTTCTTGACCGGCATCGTCACATCGGCAGCTTGCAAGGTTGAAATCACCATGTCGCCGCCATTGTTAGCTTCTGCGACCACCCGATCGGCATTCCAGGCCAGCGCTGCCGCCGCAACTGCCCGCGCCCAGCCGTCGGGCGAGCAGCCTTTGACACTATGATCGGCAAGCACATAGGCATTGCCGTCGCTGCCTTTGCCCACAACGACAATTCCGCACGCATCGCCGCCCTTGCTCGCCGGCGGATCGACACCGATGACGATGCGAGTGAAGCCTCCCCTCCCGTGTACGGGAGGGGCCGGGGGAGGGCCTGAAAAACAGGAAAAGCCCTCCCCTAACCCCTCCCGCGTGCGGGAGGGTGAAACACGACAGCGTTCAATCAAGCCGCGCGTCCACAGCGCGTCTTCGGCATCCTCCAAAAATTCGCCGAGCAGTTCCTGCCGACCCAGCCGTGCCTTGCCGTACACATCGTGCATCGAATTGACGAAACTGTCGGGCAGGTGCGCCCGGTTTGCCGCCATTGCACCGCGCGAAATGGTGACACCCTGTTCCTTGAGCAGCCGGCGGACCAGCGGCACCGCACGCGGCGTTGTCGTGGCGACGATACGTGGTTCCTCACCCAGGCGCATCGTCATCATCAGATTATCCCAGGCATCGACGCCCTTTTCCCATTTGGCAATCTCATCGGCCCAGGCGAGATGATGCTCAGGGCCGCGCAGCGCTTCGGGTTCTGATGCTGCATAGATCTTGGCGATGGCTCCATTCGGCCAAGCCAGCCTTTTGAGTGACGGCTCCCATGTCGGTCGTTGCTCCGCCGGGGCGATGGCGAGCAAACCGCTTTCGCCTTCCACCATCACGCTGCGCGCTTCGTGCAAAGTTGCGGCGACCAATGCGATGCGCAGGCTGCCATCGGCCTCGGCAGCTGATCGCACATATTCGGCGGCCATGCGTGTCTTGCCAAAACCGCGCCCCGCCATAACAAACCAAGTGCGCCATTCACCCTTTGGCGGATGCTGGTCGCCGCGCGCCCAGAATGTCCAATCATGGCTTATCCGGCCAAGATGCGACGGATCCAATGCCGCAAACCAATTGCACAATGCCGATTGGTCAAGCTGCGCGATCCGTTGCGCCTCACTGCCCGGCGTAGCAGCCATCGCCAGATCCCTTCGCGCAAACGAAGGGGCCGGAAGCAGCTTCCGCCGCCCCGGCCCCGAATCACATTTTCCCAATATCGCAATATGTGCCTTATTGGCGTTACGATGTCAAGAATAATTATCCTATTTGGTTATTTTGTTCTCTTAAATCTGGTTTGGTCATCCCAGGCAGATCGCAGTTCAGCCACGCCACCCGTCCCAAAAACATAGCGGTCCGGGCGCACCAGCACAGCCTCGACACCGCTTTTGTCCATCCATCTCCCCAGTTGCTTCGCAAACGGTGCCAGTTTCGCCGAGGCTAGATCGCTACGCGCTATCAACCATTGGCCGATACCCAATTGCTCGTCGAGCCGATTGCCATCGTTATCGATTAATTGCGGGAAATAGCTTCCGGCCGCGGCGCTGCCTTCGAGGATCGCTCCCGTGGAAATCGGCGGATAGGCCGGCGGACCGTCGGGCAGCTTGCCAAGCTTGCGTGCCAGCTTGAAATTCATGTCGCGCAGGAAGGCACCCCATTTGCTGGTGATGCAGACAGTCTTGCCCATCATGATCGCCATTTCAATCGTCGCGCGGACATTGGGTTCACGTTCCGGCTGGTAACTGTCGAGCAGCGCGTCGGGCGCTTCGCCTTTCACCACTGCGGCCAGTTTCCACGCCAGGTTGGCGGCATCGCGAAGGCCCGAACACATGCCTTGTCCGGCGAAAGGCGGGGTCTGATGCGCGGCATCCCCGGCCAGCAGCACGCGGCCTTTGCGCCATTGCGCGGCGATACGCGCGCGAAAGGTGTAAACCGCCTTTCGTTCCATCCGCACCGCACCTTTGACATTCCATGGCTCAAGCAGCCTTTCGATAAAGGCATCTTCGCTGACCTGTTCTGCCGTCTCGCCAGGTTTGATCATGAATTCCCAGCGATGTCGCCCCTCTCCCATCAAGACACAAGTGGTCGGACGTTCCGGATTGCAGATTTGCAGATTCTCGCTCGGCAGCCGGGAATAATCATCGACGAGCACATCGACCACCAGCCAGGGCTCTTCGAAATTCAGGTCATCGAAAGCGATCGCTGAAGCCTCTCGTACGGGCGAACGCGCGCCGTCGGCGCCGACCAAGTAGCGCGCACGAATGGTTTTGCTGCCATCGGGCGTTGCGACCTGTGCCAAAACGCCATCTGCATCGGCGGCAAAGGATTTCACTTCCCACCTGCTGTGGAGTTCAGCGTTGTTGAATGTCGCAAGCGAATGCCGAAGCGCATCTTCGACCGAGGGTTGGTGGATCATGTTTGCCAGCGGCCAGCCGCCCGGGCCGACCTGCTCCGATCCCTCAAAACGCATCAGGATTTCGCCCTTGGCGTTGAGGAAATCATAGCGCGAAGCACGCCTGCTGCTCGCCATCACTTCGTCGGCAACGCCAGCCTCTTGCAGGATGCGCATGCATTCATGATCGATATGCGCGGCGCGCGGTAGTGGATAGATGTCCGCCTCTTTCTCGGCGACGATCACCTTCACCCCGCGCCGCGCAAGAAGCACCGCCAGCGTGACGCCGGTCGGGCCACCGCCCGCGATCAACACATCGCAATCAAAATCCGTCATCCGAACCCTCCCCCGGATTAGCGAGCCAATTTGCGATCAAAGCACCAGGATCATCCCGTCCTGCGCAACTGTCAGCTTGCCCTTAAACTGTTGCCCCATCCCCTCAGTGTACATCTGCCGGACCACGAAACTGTCGGGATAGGGTATGAGGTGCGTGAGCAGCAGGTGCTTCACCCCGGCCTCCTGCGCCTGCTGGGCGAGCGCCATATTGTCGGCATGGTAGGGGATGGTGCGTTCGGCCACGGTTGCCTCAAAATCCATTCCCAATTTCCTCATCTGCGGGATCGCGCGGCGCACCATGTGCGCGGCATAGGATTCATGGATAGCCAGATTGGCATCGCGCATCGCATCCATGTTCACCGGACTGACTTCGGTATCGCCACTGATGAAGACCTTTTTGCCCTTATATTTGAGGACATAGCCCAAAGCGGGTTTCACCGGATCGTGCGCAACGAGCGTTGCATCAATCGTCACGCCATCCTTGTCATACACCCGCACCGCGCGCTGACCCTCGGCAAAGGCGATTTCGAGCGGCACGCCAAAGGCGACAGCGCGGTT
>JALREL010000193.1 GCA_023262005.1 Sphingorhabdus sp.
TTCACCGCCTATCTGGTGATTGGGCTTCCCGGCGCGGCGTTGGTCAAGCGTATTGGCTACATGCGCGGTGCGGTGGCTGGGCTGCTGACGATGATGGCGGGGTGTCTGCTCTTCATCCCGGCAAGCCAGACTGCGACTTACGGTGTCTTCCTGTTCGCGCTGTTCGTGCTCGCGAGCGGCGTCGTGATCGTGCAGGTCGTCTCCAACCCGCTGATCAGTCTTTTGGGCAAAGCCGAAACAGCGCATAGCCGCCTGACCTTTGCACAGGCGTTCAACTCGCTCGGTACGACGGTATTCCCCTATTTCGGCGCCATCCTGATCCTTGGCAGTCTCGCCTCGGTCAGCGCAGACCAGCTATCGGGTGCCGAGCTCGATGCCTATCGGACCGCGGAAACGCAGGCGATCGTGAACGGCTATCTTGGCCTTGCTGTGGCGCTGGCAATCGTTGCAGCTGTCGTCTGGATGTTCCGTAACAAGCTCCAGGGTGAGAAACATGAGCAGAGCAGCCTCCTAGGCGGCTTTCAGCTCATGAAACGCCCGCGCTTCGGCTATGGGGCTGCGTGCATTTTCCTCTATGTCGGCGCCGAAGTTGCGATCGGCTCGCTGATCGTGAACTATCTGATGCAGTCGCATGTCCTTGGTCTTGAAGAACAGGCCGCAGGAAAGCTGATAGGTCTTTATTGGGGCGGCGCGATGATTGGCCGCTTCATAGGCTCGGCCATCCTGCGCGTGGTCAGCCCGGGCCTGGTATTAGCCGCAGTGTCAGCAGGCGCTATCACGCTTATCCTTGTCTCGATAAGCACCACTGGCGTCGTCTCGGGCTATTCGCTGCTCGCCATCGGCCTGATGAATTCGATCATGTTCCCGACGATCTTCACGCTCGCTTGCGAAAAGCTGGGCGCGCGTGCCGCCGATGGTTCGGGCATCATCAACATCGCGATCTTTGGCGGCGCGGTAATCCCGCTCGTCACCGGCGTTATCGCCGATGCCACTGGCAGCCTCGCGACCGCGTTGATACTACCCGCCGCTTGCTACGTCATCATCGCAGGCTTCGGCATCTTCGCACGTAAGCCAGCGTAAAATCACACAAGATCAAAGGCAGCAGCGCTGCCTTTGACCATCCGGCGTAACCATGCCTGCGTGAATTACTCTCAAACTGGGGGTAAATCACGCAGGTGTTACCGACCCGGTTGTTAGCTTCAAAATTGAAAAAAATCTTCGAGATTTGCAGTATCGGGAATTAACCTGCATCTCTTTCAGGCGGAATGCGCAATTCCGCTCTACAATTCGGCGCTTGGCTAAGCTGTCATATTGAAACCGACTTAACTCGTTTTGTAGCGTAAAATCACCGACAGGCCCGCGCTTAATAATAATCAGCGGGGATTTATGCGCATACGCAATGCATTGTTTTACACTACGGCGGTTATTGCATCGTCCGTTTATGGGGCGGAAGCCCATGCCGGAGTTTCATCTACTTTCACAAAAGGTGCCGTTGCACGCTATTCGGGCTCTGCAGTCGGCGTTAACGCCAACGGTACCGATAGCGCGCAGCTGTTTTCCGAACTCAACATCACAAGCGTAACAATATCGCAGACCGGAGCTTTCACGACTTGGTCGCAAGGCAATGACACTGCCGTGTCCGTCACGGTCAAGCGTTCAGGCGGTCTGCCTGATTTGACATTCTCAGCCACAATGAACTGGGTAAGCACCGGCTGTAACGGCAATGGATGCGACTATATCGGTCTCGTATTCTCTGATACGGTTGACGATGGCTTTGCGGCATCATTGCCGGCTGGTTCTTACAAAACCTACATCCTGCAATTTGACCAAAGCACCGTGAATCTCGCTACCTTGGCGCCTAACAATATCGATGGCGCGGCCAACTTTGGAGCGGGTGCCTTCGCTGCACTTGATGCTTTCGGTGGTGACGGCGTTGCTCCAACGGTAACCGCTTCGCAATCGTTCAATTACGCAGAAAACCAGGTTGCTGGCGCCGTTGTTGGCACCGTTGCAGCAACTGATAACACTGCGGTTACAGCATTTCGTTTCTCCGCGACTGGTACCAGCACCAGCGCAGATGGATATTACACCATCGATAATACCGGCAAGATTTCGATCACCGCTGCCGGTGTTGCGGCTGGTGTTGCGAACAACGATTTCGAGATCAATCCCAACCAGTTCACTTATGGCATCCAAGCGGGCGATGCTGCCGGTAACTGGTCGACTGCGACCAACATCACGCTGAACGTGACCGATGTCGACGATACGCCACCAGTTCTCACCGGCCCGAGCAACGGCGCGGGTGCGGCTGCTTCGTCGATCACAGTCAACGAAAACCAGACCGGCGTCACCCAGATGACCGCTAGCGAGAACGTCACCTGGGCGATTGTTGGTGGTAATGACCAAGGCAAGTTCCAGATTGCGCCCGATGGCACGATCACCTTTGTCGCGGCCCCTGACTTTGAAGCGCCGACCGATAGCGACACCAACAACAGCTATGTGTTGACCGTCGAAGCGACCGACGCACAGGGCAACAAGGTAACCCAGCAGGTCACCGTCAACGTCGCCAATGTCGACGATACGGCGCCCGTCCTGACCGGACCGAGCGGCGGCGCAGGCGCGGCTACCTCAACCATCACGGTCAATGAAAACCAGACCGGCGTCACCCAGATGGTGGCCAGCGAGAGCGTCACCTGGGCGATTGTTGGTGGTAATGACCAGGGCAAGTTTCAGATTGCGCCCGATGGCACGATCACTTTCGTTGCGGCACCAGATTTTGAAGCGCCGACCGACAGCGACACCAACAACAGTTATGTGTTGACGGTGGAAGCGACCGATGCACAGGGCAATAAGGTAACTCAGCAGGTGACAGTCAACGTCGCCGATCTTGATGATACCGCGCCGCTCATCACTGGACCGACTAACGGTGCAGGCGCAGCGGCGTCGACCATCACGGTCGACGAAAACCAGACAGCAGTAACCAAGCTGGTCGCTGACGAAAATGTGACCTGGGCGATTGTTTCGGGCAACGATCAGGGCAAGTTCCAGATTGCACCCGATGGTACCATCACCTTTGTTGCCGCGCCGGACTTTGAAGCACCGACCGATAGCGACACCAACAACACTTATGTGCTGGTTGTCGAAGCGACCGATGCGGCAGGCAACAAGATCCAGCAAACAGTCACAGTTACCGTCGCCAACGTCGACGATGCGGCTCCGATCATCACCGGCCCAAGCGGTGGTGCCGGTGCGGCAGCTTCGACCATTACGGTCAACGAGAACCAGACCGGCGTGACTCGGGTTATCGCGAACGAGGCTGTTACCTGGTCGATCACCGGCGGAAACGATCAGGGCAAGTTCCAGATCGCGGCTGACGGTACGATCACTTTTGTCGCTGCTCCGGACTTTGAAGCACCGACCGATAGCGACACGAACAACAGCTATATCCTCACGATCACGGCAACCGATGCTGCTGGCAATCGTTCGGTTCAGACCATCACCGTCAATGTTGCGAACATCGACGATACGGCTCCGCTGATCACTGGCCCCAGCGGCGGTGCGGGTGCGGCTGCATCGGCATTGACGATCAACGAAGGCCTGACAGCGGTCACGACCTTTACCGCCAATGAAACGGTAACCTGGTCGATTGACGGCGGCAGCGATGCAGCGAAGTTCCAGATCAACGCACAGACGGGTGCAATCACCTTCCTGTCGGCTCCGGACTTTGAAGCTCCGACCGATAGCGATCGCAACAATACCTATGTTGTTCGCGTCAAGGCGGTCGATGCGGCTGGAAACATCAGCTACCAGACGTTGACTGTTACCATCGTCAATGTCGACGAAATCGCCCGCAAATTGAGCGAGATCGGCGGAAAACTGCGGAGTGGTCTGCGCCAATATGCTGCGAAGGGCCTCAGCGACATGCTGTCCTTCAACGAAGGCCTGATGCAGAATGGCGATGATGATGTTTGCGCCGCACCTGGCAACCAAAAGGCGTTGTCGGGCGCTCTCAACGCAAGCGAGGCTGGCGGCACTGCAAAGCTGGATTATTCGAAGCAGCTCACCGATTGCAGCCGCAACTATCGCATCTTCTTTGACGTCGGTCTGACCTATTCGAAGTTCGGCGATGGCTGGAATGCACGCCAATATGCTTCGACCCGTTTTGAGGCCAAGCTCGACGAGGATTTCGTCCTCGGCGTTGGCCTGCTGGCTTCGAAGTCGAACGACCAGATCGCAGGATTTGACGACAGTTCGATTTCGGACGGCAGCGTGCAGATGAACCTCTACGGTCGCTACAAGTTCACGCCTGAACTGCGCACCGGTGCGTTCTTTGGCCTTGGTCGTGCATGGTATGACTTCGGCCTTACCGAAACTGACGGTTTTGTGCTCGACGGCAAGATGACCGGCAAGCGGTCGATCTATGGCTGGATGCTCAGCGGCGACATCAATGTCGGTGACATGGTAGTGACCACCGACGCCGTTGTCTCGCACGCCACTGAAAAGCTCGGCAATGCCAAGCTGGCTGCGCAGTATCGAGGCGAATCGCGTAGCGGAATCGACTTTGAAGTCGGTACTGTAAATGTGACGCGCGTCAGCATACCGGCATCGGCGCCAATCAAGCTTTCGGGTGATGAAAACGGTATCGGTGGCTGGTCCAAACTGGTTATCAGCCCGGGCCTGCTTTGCGAAGACAATGGTGTCACGAGCAACTCGCTGACTTGCGGTTATCAGATTGGTGCCAAATTTGTGTCGCAACAAAGCGTACGCGATCGCTTCTATGGCGACTTCCAGTGGGAAAGCGTTTCGGGAATGCGCCGCTCGATGTTTGCCGTCGGTTATGCCTACCGCTTCGGCAAGGATAACAAGATGGAACTGGGTCTCGAACTGCAGAACGGAAACTCCGGTCTGGCAGCGCGTGACAGCAAGGCTCTCCTCAGCGTGAGGTTGGCCCGATAAGTTTGAAGACGGGCCGCGATTTTGCGGCCCGGTTCTAAAAGTCCACCATGTCAGGTTGGGGGGCAGAGCGTCCGTTCCAGAAATGGAGCGGGCGCTCTTTCTTCTTGCACTGTCTCAAATCGTGACGCGCTGCTGTTTCCCTGTTATTTTTGGCGATATTTTCCACCAAATTGGCGTTTCAGGCGGTTTTTAGCTGGATTAGACAAGTGATTGCGCTATCGTTGTCTAACATAATGTAAAATCACGCGGGTTGCACAATGTCGAATATTGGGGGGCTGACGCCACAGGTGACAGCTGCGTCCATCATGCTGGTGGATGATGAAACCGATATATTACCTGAATATCAGGAACTTATGGAGGCATTCGGTTATTCGGCGTTGACTGAATCCGATCCCGAAGCTGCGCTTGCGACGATCGTTCGGACGCCTGAAATCAAGGTCTTGGTTACCGATCTCAAAATGGCCAAAATGGATGGAATTGGGTTGATCGATGCGGTTCGCGCCAATGTCGCTCCGGACCGCAATATCGAGTTTATCGTCGTATCGGGAGATGCCGCGCGGCGCAGCTTGCTCGACGATCCCGACATACCGGTTTTGCTGAAACCGCTGGATCTTGATGCGTTCCTATCGGCCATCCGCAAGGCCATGGCCGACGCCCAATGACGCGCGTTCTAGCATCCCTGTTGTCGCGCCCCGTTTTGCGGGAAATACTGATCGCAATCGCGCTCGGCAGCATCGGGTTCGGGCTCAACATGCTTGAGCTGCAACTTGGTTGGGGGATGCATTTCGTTTTCGGCAATGCACTGATCTATGCCTTCCTCCGCCTGCTGCGTCCGGCAACGATGGTCGCAGCGGTCTCGATCGCCAGCCTGTGGACGATAGTCTTGTGGAACCATCCATGGGCATGGGGGGTGTGGACCTTGGAGGCATTCGCTTTGGCGGCTTTCCTGAAACGAACCTCCCCCATCCGCATCGATGTGATTTTCTGGATAGTTGTCGGCGCCCCCTTGCTTTTGGCGACCTATGGCGGCGCGATGGCGATGGACCAGATGTCGCTGTGGCTGGTGATTGCGAAGCAAGCAACCAACGGCGTCCTCAATGTTGCTCTTGGCGAATTGCTCTACGCTACATTCATTTCGTTCCTTGCCTTCCGTGGGCCAATACGCGTGCCGCGGGTATCTGCCGAAGCATTTGTGATGCTTTTGCTCACCTCGATCATCCTTATCCCAACCACTGTCTATCTGGCTCTCGATGCGCCTGACCGAGAGGCAGGCGCACGCAATGCGGTAGGCAGGGAATTGGAAGATGGCCTGCAAATTGCTGGTGAGCGGCTCGCTATGTGGCAGGAATCGCGCGGATTGATGCTCGAGGCGCTCGCCGTCGAAAGTCCGGCATTGATACCGAAAGAACTTGGAAAAGAGTTTGCTGGGATTGCCGCTTATAATCGCTCCGGCGACAAGATTTGGTCAGTTGGCCAGAACCGCAACCAATCCGCGGCCGCAATAGGCAACCTTGCCATGCAATATCCGTTGGCGAACGGGCGCGCTGCGATTGCTGAGCTGCCGGCAAAACCGCCTGCCGACACTGGCGGCCTCGCTTTGCTGGTACCGGTCAGCGAAACTGGCGCCGTATATCGTATCGTTGCAACCTTGCGCGAACACACTTTGCGACAGGTAATTATCGAACCAAAACACCATAACCTCGAAGGGTTGCTTCTCGTCGGGCCATCGCAGCGGCCGCGGACCATCCATGCAATTTCGGGCGAGATTGGTGAACGAATGCGCCCCATCAAACTGGATGTCCAGGCTCTGCCGCAGGATAGAGCGACACTCGTCAGCATGACAAGCTATGGCAATGCGTTGATGAGCGATCTGCGCGATGCGTTGATGGTCCGAGCTACGGATATTCCTGGATTGCCGGGGTGGAAGGCGATCGGCGCCGCGCGCTTGAGCGGCGAAGTGCTCAAGGCACGGCAAGGGCAATCGCAAATGTTTATCGCGTTGGCTGCTTTTGTCATATTGATCACCATCGCCGGATCGTTGTTGGCAAGGCGCATCGAATCGTCGCTGCGCGGACTTGCCCGGTCTGCCGCAGACTTGGCCTTGATGGGCACCCATGCCGACAAGATTGACAGCCTGGTGATCAGCGAACTTAGCGACATTTCGCTCAACATCGCCTCGGTCGGAACGCAAGTTGCGCGCGAACGCGGGGCCCTGATAAGCTATCAACGCCGGCTGCGCAGCATCGCCGAACATGCGCCTGTCGTCGTTTACGCGCTCGAGGTTGTCGACGGCAGAAAAGGCACGCTGCTTTATGTCAGCGAAACAATCGGCAAGATGCTGGGCTATACGGCAGATGAAATTGCCGAAGCAGGCTGGTGGAGCCATGCGGTCCACCCCGACGATATTGAGCAATGCCAGACCGCCTTTTCCAATTTGGGGCCAGGCAAGACGGCGAACCTCGAATATCGCGTCCGCCACAAAAATGGCGACTATATCTGGGTGTATGACAGCCTTGCGGTTGAATTTGATCCGGCTTTGGATCGGTGCGAAGCGATTGGCGTTCTTATCGACATATCCGAACGCAAGCATGCTGCAGACCAGTTGATCCACGCCGATCGCATGACCAGCCTGGGCCGCATGGTCGCCGGCGTTGCGCATGAACTGAACCAGCCGCTCAACTTCATCAAAATGGCGGCCACCAACCTGCGCGAACGCAGCGTGCGTGGGCAGTTCGACCCCGAACGGTTCAGTGCGAAACTCGACAGCATGATCGCGCATGTGAACCGCAGCGCAGCGATCATTCTGCAAATGCGGGTGTTTGGCCGCAAACCGACCGAGGCACCGCATCCCATCGCTGTGCACGACGCTATCGAAGATGTGCTGACCATGGTTCGCACGCAGTTCGATGCCGACGGAATAGCTGTCGATTACGTCAGCAGCGACACCGGTTTGAAAGTCCGGGCGTTGCCGGTGCTACTGGAGCAGGTGTTGCTCAACCTGATGCTCAATGCAGGCGATGCGATACGTTCGCGGATGAATTCGGACGATGGCACGCCAGGGCGTATCTGGATCCGCGCGTCAAAGAAGAAAACGCAGGTGGTTGTGACGGTGGAGGATAATGGGACAGGCATCGCCGAGGCGACTTTGCCGATACTTTTCGAACCCTTTTTCACCACCAAGCCACCCAAGGAAGGAACCGGGCTTGGCCTTTCGATCAGCTATGGCATCATCCACGATCTTGGCGGAAGCATCCGTGCCGAAAACACCGGCACCGGCGCACGCATCATAATCGAGCTGCCTTTGGCACATGATGTCGCTGAGAAAATTTCCGAAAAAGAAGAAATGGTAGACGCTGAGGGGTTCGAACCCACGACCCGCTGATTAAGAGTCAGCTGCTCTACCAACTGAGCTAAGCGTCCCCATTTCTGGCGCGTGGCATATTCCAACGCACCGTTCGGAGGCGCGCCAATGGCGGGATTCGGGGTAAATGTCAAGCCTTGCTGCGACCAAATGTTGGCCTCAGCTAAAGGCCCTTCTGCCCGGATGGCGTTCGATTGACATGATGATGCCAACGCAGATCATCATGGTCAGCATCGATGAACCGCCATGGCTTATAAAGGGTAGGGGAAGACCGGCCACGGGGGCGAAACCGACCACCATCAGCAGGTTGACCATGATGTAGAAAAATATCGTGCAGGTCAGCCCGCCTGCGACCAATTGGCCATAGCGGTTAGTGCTTTCCATCGCGACCTTCAGGCCCCAGCGCATGAGCAAGACATAAAGGCCAATGATGATGAGGCCGCCGAGCAGGCCCCATTCCTCTGCCATGGTCGCAAAGATGAAGTCGGTATGGCCTTCGGGCAGGTAATCGAGGTGGCTCTGCGTGCCATTGCCAAAGCCTTTGCCGAACACGCCGCCTGATCCGATCGCGATTTTGGACTGGGTGATGTGATAGCCGGCACCCAGTGGGTCTTTTTCCGGGTTGAGGAAAATGAGGACGCGGTCCTGCTGGTAAGGCCTCAAACCGAAGAAGAAGACCAATGGTGCCAGCACCGCAACTGCGACGCCGCCACCGATGAAATAGATCAGCGGCCAGCCAGCGAGGAAGCCAACCACGGCTGCGCAGAAGATATAGGCCAGCGCCGCGTCGAAATCGGGCTGGATGATCACAAGGATGCTCGGCACCACCAGCATGATCGCCACCGGCCAGATCGCATCCCAGCCCGTGATCTTTGATGGCGGCAGGCGATCAAAGAACCAGGCAGTGACGAGCACCACGGTTGGCTTCATCAATTCCGAAGGCTGGAAGGTGATGACGCCTAGGTTGATCCATCGCTGGCTGCCGCCACCGGCGAAACCGATCAGTTCCACCGCGACCAGCATCACCAGCAGGATGAGATAGAGCGGGAAGGTGATCTTCTTCCAGAAATCGAGCGGCAGGCGCGACATCGCGACCGCCATCGTCATCAGCACGCAAAAACGCAGGAAATGATTGCCTGCCCATGGGCTGAGGCTGCCCCCGGCCGCCGAATAGAGTACCAGCGTTCCGAACGTGGCAAGACCAAAGAGCACGAAAATGACGCGCCAGGGAAGGGCGGCGATCGGGGCCGGAACGATGCCGTTCACATCTCGCTCCGTTCATCCGCAGGAACGCCCTGGCCGGCCTGGAAGGCGGCATATTGGCGCGCCATGCGTTCGTCGATGCCACCGCCCCAACCGGCCTCTAGCGCTTCGAGTGAGGCCATTGCCTTTTCGCGATCGTACAGGAAAGTCAGCACATCCTTCGCAACCGGCGCCGCCGCACGGGCGCCACCCATGCCATGTTCGATAACAATAACAGTATTTCCTTTTGAGACAAATGCTTGCAAGACCTCTAATAGTTTTTTGACATCATGAACATGAAGACCTGTTGTTGGCTCATCTAGTATGTAAATAGTTCTTCCAGTAGATCTTTTT
>JALREL010000195.1 GCA_023262005.1 Sphingorhabdus sp.
GGCCAATACCCGCCATCACCAGCAATCCGACCACATAGTAATACTCGTGCGGCCAGATTTCGATGTTGAACATGTAGAAGCGGCGGTTGGCGAGATCGACCAGCACGGCCTGGTTGGGCGCGTGCGGCCCCCGATCCCACCTTAGCCAAGGCGTGATGTAGTAGATCGACAGGGTGATCGCCATGATCGCCCATTTGAAACGGCGGAAGAACCCGCTGACCGCTTTGGGGTAGACACCCTTGCGCTTTTCATAGAGCGGGTTGTCCGCCCCTAGCAGGTCATCAAGGTTGGCCATTGGCCGCCTTCGCCTCCATCGTTGCCGGTGCAAGAGCTTCCGCTGCCGGCGTTGCTTCGCCGCCACCCAGCGAGTGGACATAGGCTGCGAGCATCTTGATCGTAACCGAATCGAGCTTGTCGTTCCAGCGCGGCATGACGCCTTGGCGGCTTTGCTTGATCGTTTGCGTTAACGTCGCCTTGTCGCTGCCATAGAGCCAGATATTGTCCGCAAGGTTCGGGGCGCCAAATTCGCGAAGACCCTTGCCATCGGTGCCATGACACGATGCGCAATTGTTTGCGAAAATCTCTGCACCCTTGGCATTGGGCTTTGCCTTGCCAGACAAGGACTGGACATGGGCGACCACCGAAGAAATCTCCGCTGGCGTCAAAATGCCATCAAAAGCGGGCATTTGTGACTGGCGGGTTTCCGGATGGTCGGGGTTACGGATACCGTGCGTCAGCGTGTAATGAATCGCGCCGATATCACCGCCCCACAACCAATCATCATCATTGAGGTTTGGATAGCCTTTCGATCCGATTGCGCCCGAGCCATGGCACTGCACACAATGAACCTTGAACGCGGCTGATCCACCTGCAACGGCACCCTGATACAGCTTCTGGTCGGAAACCAGCTGCTCTACCGGAATGGCGGCAAGCGCGTTGACCAGCGGTGCGCGATCGCTTTCTGCGGCTTTCATTTCGGCTGCCAACTGGCCGCGGCTCGTCCATTTGAGAACGCCCTCGGTTGCGCTGTTGACCAGCGGCCAAGCCGGATAAAGCACAACATAGACCAGCGACCAGACGATCGTCAGGTAAAAGGTCCACAGCCACCAGCGTGGCAATGGCGTATTGAGTTCCTCAATCCCATCCCATTCATGGCCGACAAAGGCCGTGCCCGTGGGCTGGTCGATTCGTTGTTTATTGTCTGCGGGATTCTTAGCCATTGTCGTCGTCCCCGAAAATCATGTTGGCCGCGTCTTCGTGGTGGCGGCTTGCCCCTTTGCGGAATGTCCAGCCGACGAGACCCAGAAACAGGATCACCGTGAACAGCAGTCCCCAGCTGTCGGCAAAATGGCGCGCGGTGTCGTAATTCATTTCGCCACCTCCGCATTGGGTACCTGTTGGGCAGCGGCCTTCTTGTGATCGACCAACGTGCCCAGCATCTGCAGATAAGCGACCAGCGCATCCATTTCGGTCAACCGCGTCGGGTTGCCGTCAAAATCGCGGACCTGTACCTTTGCATAGCGTTTCTTGAGGCCAGCACTGTCAGCGTTGGGATCGGCCTGTGCGACCAGGTCGGCATTGGCTTCGGTGATGGCTTCCTTGCTGTAAGGAACGCCCACATTGCTGAGCGCAGCCAATTGCTTGCTCATATCGCCCACATCAAGATCGCGATCGGCGAGGAAAGCGTAAGGGGGCATGATCGATTCCGGCACCACAGCGCGCGGATCTTTCAAATGCTCGCGATGCCATTCATCCGAATAGCGACCGCCGACACGCGCCAGGTCAGGCCCGGTGCGCTTCGACCCCCATTGGAAGGGGTGGTCATACATGCTTTCCGCAGCCAGGCTGTAAGGGCCATAACGTTCCACTTCGTCACGGAACGGACGGACCATCTGGCTGTGGCAGACATAGCAACCTTCGCGGACGTAGATATTGCGACCAGCCTGCTCAAGCGGGGTGTAGGGCCGCATCCCCTCCACCTTCTCTATCGTGGAGTCGATCCAGAAGAGCGGCGTGATCTGCACGAGGCCACCGATAGCGACGGTAACAAGGGCAAAAAGGCCAAGCAGGGCGACGTTGCGTTCCAGCTTGCCATGTTCAATAATTCTGAAAGCCATTTTTATTGCTCCTTATTCGGCCGGTACGGCAACCGCCGGGCGGTCCGCTTCAGGATTGTGGGGGGTTTCGGTCATCGGCAGTTCTTCGCGCAGCGGGCTGCCGGCGATTGTCTTCCAGATGTTGACCGTCATCACCAAGGCGCCAGCAAGATAGAGCAGGCCACCAAAGGCGCGGATCAGGTACATCGGGAACATCGCATCGACCGTTTCGACGAAGGAGTAGACGAGATAGCCGTCAGCCCCATATTCGCGCCACATCAGGCCCTGCATGATGCCCGAGACCCACATGGCCGAGGCGTAGAAAACGATGCCTGCGCTGGCGAGCCAGAAGTGCCAGTTGACCATGCGCAGCGAATAGAGACGCTGGCGGCCCCAGAGGCGCGGAGCGAGGAAGTAAAGGCAACCAAAGGTGACCATACCGTTCCAACCGAGCGCGCCGCTATGGACGTGACCGATGGTCCAGTCTGTATAGTGTGACAGGCTGTTCACCGCCTTGATCGACAACATCGGACCTTCAAAGGTCGACATGCCATAGAAGGCGAGGCTCATCACGAACATGCGGATGATCGGATCGGTACGGATCTTGTCCCATGCGCCGTTGAGCGTCATCAGGCCGTTGATCATGCCGCCCCAGCTGGGCATCCACAACATCACCGAGAAGACCATGCCCAGCGTTTGCGCCCAATCGGGCAGCGCTGTGTAGTGCAAGTGGTGCGGACCTGCCCAGATGTAGAGGAAGATCAGAGACCAGAAGTGGATGATCGAAAGGCGATAGCTGTAAACCGGGCGCTCGGCCTGCTTCGGCACGAAATAATACATCATCGCGAGGAAGCCGGCGGTCAGGAAGAAGCCAACCGCATTATGGCCATACCACCACTGAACCAGCGCACCCTGCACCCCGGCAAAGACGGTGTAGCTTTGCGAGCCAACCATGCTCGCGGGGAGCGAGATATTGTTGACGACGTGCAGCATCGCCACGGTCAGGATGAAAGCGAGGTAGAACCAGTTTGCGACGTAGATATGGGGTTCCTTGCGCTTGATGATCGTTCCGACAAAAACCGCAAGATAGGCAACCCAGACAATGGTCAGCCAAAGATCGACATACCATTCAGGCTCTGCATATTCTTTGCCCTGGCTGATGCCGAGCAGATAGCCCGTTGCCGCAAGGACGATGAAAAGCTGGTAGCCCCAAAATACAAACCGGGCGAGACCGGGGAAGGCAAGTCTCGCCCGGCAGGTGCGTTGAACCACGTAAAAGCTCGTGGCGATCAGCGCATTACCACCGAACGCAAAGATGACCGCCGAAGTATGCAGCGGCCGCAAGCGCCCGAATGTCGTATATTCAAGATTGAGATTAAGCGCCGGAAAGGCGAGCTGAAGAGCGATATACAGGCCGGCCAAGAAGCCTGCCAACCCCCAAAAAACCGTAGCTATCACCCCGAGACGGATAAGATCGTCGTCATAGGTAGAGGCGGCTTGGGCTGACAACGCGGGATAGCGTTGGCCAATAAAATCAAAGCCTTTCACACTCGCAAAGGCAGCAATCAATGCTGCAAGGCAGGCAATCGCCATATGAACCGAAAAGGCCCAATCGGCACTCGCCGCAGCAGCAAGGAGCAGAACCAAGGCCGTGACCAGCCACGCCCCGCCCCGCATCATCAATCTTTCCATGATCATTCCCCGTTACTTGTCCCCTCGATAGGGGAACTGGCATCAAAGCGCATCGCAACGGGCGGCCATCTCTGCATTGACCTAGGTCAAGCAAGCAAGCTTGCACATTTTGCAACTACCGTCAGGCAGCTGTTGCGATGTTCTCCAGCCTGCGGCGGTCCTTGATGATGACGCTACGCCGATCGGGCAATTCAATGATTTCAGCCTCTTTGAGCTTGGTGAGCTGGCGGCTGACGGTTTCAATAGTGAGACCGAGGAGATCGCCCATTTGCTGGCGGTCCATCGGTAGTTCAAACTTTTCGAGGAAGGGGGCAATCGGGCTGCACCCTGAAGCACCAAGTCGATCCGAAATCTCGATCAACAATGTCGCTATCCGTTCGCTGGCGGTCTTGCGACCCAGCAGCATCATCCATTGCCGCGCGCGATCAAGCTCATCGAGCGTGCGTTGCAGCAGCTTGTGCTGAAGGTCCGGATGCTCTTTCGCAAAGCCGTCAAATGCGGTGCGCGTAAAGATGCATACCTCGGCATCAGTGAGCGCGGTGACGCCATAGGGGCTTTCCTTGCCGAATGGTCGGCCGATAAAATCTGATGGAAAAACAACGCCTACGATCTGTTCACGGCCGTCCTGTGTGGAAACCGACAGTTTCAAAACGCCCTGGATGACATTGGCGACAACGAGCGATTCATCGCCTTCCCAGACCAATGTCTGCCCGCGCGACACCATCTGCTTGCGACCCAGCTTGCTGAGCGCAGCCAATTCGTCGGGCATCAGTGCCGAACAAATGGCGCGGTTACGCACGACACAAGCATCGCAATCGGACATGTAACCAGCGCTATCGGGGTTGAGCGCTTCGCGCAATCCCTAAACAAAAAAAGCCGCCCTAAGGCGGCTTGATGTGTTGGTTGCGGGAGTAGGATTTGAACCTACGACCTTCAGGTTATGAGCCTGACGAGCTACCGGGCTGCTCCATCCCGCGTCAACCGTGGATCAATCGGCAATGATTGAACCAAAAAGAAAAAGGCGACCGCTGAACCATGGTCCAGTGCCGCCTTTGTGAAATCGTGAATGGGTTTCCTCGTGCTTC
>JALREL010000022.1 GCA_023262005.1 Sphingorhabdus sp.
TTCACCAACCCGACCACCAACAGCTACAAGCGCCTGGTGCCGGGCTTTGAAGCCCCCGTGTTGCTCGCTTATTCAAGCCGCAACCGTTCGGCTTCGTGCCGCATTCCGTACGGTGCGGGTGACAAGGCAAAGCGCGTGGAATTCCGCTTCCCCGACGCGATGGCCAACCCCTACCTGTGCTATGCCGCACTGCTGATGGCCGGCCTCGACGGGATCAAGAACAAGATCCACCCGGGCGAAGCCATGGACAAGAACCTCTACGATCTGCCGCCGGCAGAGCTCGCCAAGGTTCCGACCGTTTGCGGAAGCCTGCGTGAAGCGCTCGACAGCCTCGCTGCAGACCACGACTTCCTCCTCGAAGGCGATGTCTTCAGCAAGGATCAGATCGAAGCGTATATCGAACTGAAGTGGGACGAAGTGACCCGTTGGGAAACCACCCCGTCACCGGTCGAATTCGACATGTATTACAGCGGCTAAAGCTGGGGGGCATGCCGCAATCGAAAGGCGTCCGGAGCAATCCGGGCGCCTTTTTGCTTGCCTTTCCCTATCGCGGCATCATCAAACCAGCACGGCCGGCTGCAACAAAGGCCGCAAGCAAAAGGCCCCCACTCACCAGTGAAACCAGCATCAGCGGCGTCGGTGTGACCGCCATGCCGATGGAAGCAGCAGCGCCCCAGAGCAAAATGACCGAGCCGACTATGCAAAATGCAATATTGCCAGCGTCGCGGCTGAGGCCGCGCATCATCTCGTCATAAAATCTCCAGTCGCGGAACGAAACTACGACCGAGACAAACAGTGCCACTACAATCGCAAGAAATCCCATTGTTGGCGATATCGCGCGATCCGGCCCGGCATTCGCCAAAGCAATCAGCGCCAGACCCAAAGCCACCATCGAGATGGTTGAACCTGTTAACACGCGCCGCTGTTCGCTGATTTCCTCAGCATCTTCGACATTCAGGAACTTTGAACCCAATTTCGGCGACAGCAAGCCCAGCCCGACTATCCCGCCGGTCAGGAGGTAGATTATCCCGACTCCGCTGGTGAGGATCTGGTCGACTTGCATCGCCTTCGGATCAAGCTGGCTCATACCGAAATAACCGACGACCCCACCAACCAGCGCGCCGGATACCAGCTGCACAAAGAGTTTGCGAAGTTTGCGGCTGTTCTCGTCAACTGTTCTGCGCGTCATTTCAATCTACCTCAGCTTCCCAATGATCGATGAAAAGGTCAGGCACCTGGCAGGCGAAAAGTTTTGCCATCCTGAGTGCCAGTGGCAGGCTTGGGTCATATTTGTCGGTCTCGACCGCATTGATCGTCTGCCGCGATACGCCAAGGCGTCGGGCTAGTTCACCCTGGCTCCACCCTGCACTTTCACGGAATTCCTTCAAACGGTTTTCCAAGATTGCCACTCCTTTGTGTCAAGAGCTCTTTACAGTCCACGATTTCGTATGTCAAGAGCTCTTTACAGTACGTCGTCGGCCGTCAGCACAGCCTGCCCTGAATTTTAATCGTGCGATTGAAACGCCAGTTGACCTTGGCTCAAAAAGTCCCAAATCAAAACCCAAGCTTCGCTTTTGCGACTCGCTAGGATTTAAGGAGAGAGACATGGACAGCTATCTGAAGCATTATATCAACGGCAAATGGGTCGACAGCATCGGCGGCAAGCGCCACGAAGTGATCAGCCCCTCGACCGAAGAGCCCTGCACCGAGATTACCCTTGGCACCCAGGCTGATGTTGACGCTGCAGTCGCAGCAGCGCGCGAGGCATTCAAGACCTTCAGCCAGACGAGCCGTGAAGAGCGGATCGCGCTGATGAACCGCATCATCGAAGAGTATAAGAAGCGGATCCCCGACTTCGCCAAATCGATGGCAGCCGAAATGGGTGCGCCTGTCAGCTTCGCAACAATGGCGCAGGCCCCGGCGGGCCTTGGTGGCTTCCTTGGCACCCTTCCTGCACTTGAACAATTTTCATTCAAGGAACAGCATGGCGCAAACACTGTCGTGTACGAGCCGATCGGCGTCGTTGGCATGATCACGCCGTGGAACTGGCCGCTGAACCAGATCGCACTCAAGGTTGCGCCTTGCATCGCAGCAGGCAACACCATGGTGCTGAAGCCTTCGGAAGAATGCCCCGGCAACG
>JALREL010000024.1 GCA_023262005.1 Sphingorhabdus sp.
GGCTGGGCTATCTCGACCACGTGATCGCGGTAGAGGAAGTCAGCCGCGCCTCGGCCTCGATCGGCCTGTCCTATGGCGCGCACAGCAACCTGTGCGTCAACCAGATCCGCCGCTGGGGCAATGACGAGCAGAAGGCCAAGTACCTGCCGAAACTGATTTCGGGCGAGCATGTCGGCAGCCTTGCGATGTCGGAAGCCGGGGCGGGATCGGACGTCGTTTCGATGAAGCTGAAGGCAGACAATGTGCAGGGTGGTTTCGTGCTCAATGGCACCAAATTCTGGATCACCAACGCGCCTTACGCCGATACGCTGGTCGTCTACGCAAAAACAGCCCCCGATGCAGGCTCGCGCGGGATCACTGCTTTCCTCATCGAAAAAGGTGATGAGGGCTTTTCCATCGGCCAGAAGATTGAAAAGGTCGGCATGCGCGGCTCGCCAACTGCAGAATTGGTGTTCAACGATTGCTTCATCCCAGAAGACCGCATCATGGGCCCGCTGCATGGCGGCGTCGGCGTGTTGATGAGCGGGCTCGATTATGAGCGCGTGGTACTTGCTGGCTTGCAACTCGGCGTGATGCAGGCCTGCCTCGACGTGGTGTTGCCCTATGTTCGCGAGCGCAAGCAGTTCGGCAAGGCTATCGGCAGCTTCCAGTTGATGCAGGCCAAGGTTGCGGACATGTATGTCGCGCTCAATTCGGCGCGCAGTTATGTCTACAATGTCGCGCGCGCCTGTGATGCCGGGCAGACGACCCGTTTCGACGCAGCAGGCGCTATCCTGCTCGCCAGCGAAAGCGCGGTGAAAGTGGCCGGCGAAGCGATCCAGGCGCTGGGCGGTGCTGGCTATACCAAGGACTGGCCGGTCGAGCGTTACTGGCGCGATGCCAAGCTGCTCGACATTGGGGCAGGCACCAACGAAATCCGCCGCATGCTGATTGGCCGGGAACTGATCGGGGCGGCATGAGCGCACGTCCCGTCCTCGGCGTCATCGCGTGCAACCGTATCGTCGGCACCGAACCGGCGCAGGCGGTGATGGAGCGCTATATCCGCGCGGCGATGACCTATGCCGATGTCGCAGCGTTAATTGTCCCTTCACTGCCCGACCTGATGACCGCAGCGGAGGTCGCGCCGCGTCTGGACGGCATATTGCTGACGGGCAGCCCATCCAATGTCGCGACCGCACGCTATGGCGACGATGGCGGCGAAGGCCCTTTCGATGAAGGGCGTGATGAGATCGCACTGTCGCTGATTGACCGGATGATCGATGCGCAGAAGCCGGTTTTCGGGATCTGCCGAGGCTTTCAGGAAATCAATGTCGCGCTTGGGGGTACGTTGCGCCGCGATACGAGCGCGAGCGATGAACTGCTGCGCCACCATGCGCCCGATGGCGTCTCTTTCGATGCGATGTTCGACCATCGCCACCCCGTGGAACTGGCTGAAGGCGGGATGCTGGCCTCTGCCTATGCGAAGCCCGCGCTCGAGGTGAATTCGGTGCACTATCAGGGTATCGGCAAACTGGCCGAAGGCCTTACTATTGAAGCGCGCGCACCCGATGGTTTGATTGAAGCGTATAGCGCCCGCCCGAATGGCGCGCCTTTGCTCGCCGTGCAGTGGCACCCCGAATGGGGAACTGAAAATGATCCGGACTCGCAGACCTATTTTCACCTGCTCGGAAAGGCGTTAAGAGGGCAACTGTGAATACCAAGGTGACTCGATATAATCGTTACCAGGCGAGGATCGGCTTCTCGCCTTAGACTTCTTTTGATTGAAGCGGAGACGCAACAAGGCGGACTGACGAAGTTCCGCTTTAGGATTTTCTCCGCACTTCCGCCCCCACGCGAGAACATCATTCAAAAGGATCAAGAAATGCCCCGCAATTACGACATCGCCGAACTCCGCCGTCTCGACATCGCCCATCACCTGCCCGCCCAAGCCGATTGGCAGGAAATCGAGAATCTGGGCGGCAGCCGCATCATCACCCATGCCGAAGGTTGCTATATCCATGACGGAGACGGTAACCGCATCCTCGATGGCATGGCGGGCCTTTGGTGCGTCAATGTCGGTTATGGCCGTGACGAACTGGCGGATGTCGCTGCCGAGCAGATGCGCGAGCTGCCTTATTACAACAGCTTCTTCAAGACGGCGAACCCGCCGACGGTATTGCTGGCGCACAAGATTGCAGGTCTGACGCAGAACCGTTTGCCGCATGTCTTCTTCAACAGTTCGGGCAGCGAGGCCAACGACACCGTCTTCCGCCTGGTCCGCCAATATTGGAAGCTAAAGGGCGAACCCAAGCGCAAGGTCTTTATCAGCCGCTGGAACGCCTATCATGGCTCAACCGTCGCCGGCGTTTCACTTGGCGGGATGAAGGCGATGCATCCGATTGGCGACCTGCCGATCCCGGGTGTCGAGCATGTCCGCCAGCCCTATCAGTTTAACGAAGGCCGCGACATGACGCCCGAGGCATTCGGCACCGCATGTGCCGAAGCGATCGAGGCCAAGATCCTCGAAGTCGGACCTGAAAATGTCGCTGCGTTCATCGGTGAACCCGTTCAGGGTGCTGGCGGTGTCATCATACCACCGGCCAATTACTGGCCGCAGGTTGAGGCCATCTGCCGCAAATATGGCATCCTCCTGATCTGCGACGAAGTTATCTGCGGATTTGGCCGCACCGGCAATATGTGGGGCCATGAGACGATGGGCGTTAAGCCCGACATGATCGCGATGGCGAAGGGGCTTTCAAGCGGTTACCTGCCGATTTCCGCCGTTGCCGTGTCGGACGAGATCATCAAGGTCATGAAGACCGGGGGCGATTTCGTCCATGGCTATACCTATTCGGGGCATCCCGTTTCGGCGGCAGTGGCATTGCGCAACATCGAAATCATGGAGCGCGAAGGCTTGGTCGACAAGGTCCGCAACGAAACCGGGCCCTATCTCGCTAAGGCCTTGGCATCGCTCGACGACCACCCGCTGGTCGGCGAAACCCGTTCAGTCGGATTGCTGGGTGCAGTTGAAATCGTTGCCGACAAGGCGACCGGAGCCCGCTTTGGTGGCGCCGAAGGAACCGCCGGTCCGATGGTGCGCGACATCTGTATAGCCAACGGCCTGATGGTACGCGGCATTCGCGACAGCATCGTGATGTGCCCGCCGCTGATCATCTCGACCGCACAGATTGACGAGTTGGTTGGCATCATCCGCAAGTCGCTCGACAAGGCCGAGCCGCTGCTACGGGCGCTCTGAAGGGTTGACGTCCATGCCCTCCTGATTCATTTAGGTGGGTATGACTGACAACAGCGACGATCTTCCGCCCGACAACGAAACCATGCGCGAAGTGAAGCGTGCCAAGGCGCGCAAGGAAGCCGCCGATAACAAGGGCGGCATTGGCTGGAAAACTGCTGCCGGCATTGGCATTGGTTCTGCCGCGCTGGCTGCCGCGCTGATCTATGCCAACAAGGCGCGCAAGAAAGATAGCGACTAAGCCATAGCAGGCTGGACTTTTCGGGCGCTTCGCCTACCGCTGGCGCCATGAAAAACCTGAAACCTGTTGCTGCCTTGGCGGCTCTTTCGACCGCCTTCTCTCCCATCGTCTTTGCAAGTCCCGCGATTGCCGCAGAGCCCACCGTGGCGAAGCCGGTTTTGACGTGCAAGATCAAAACTGCCGAGGGCCTGTCTTACACTGTGATCAAGGCGGGTGCGGGCGAGAAACCGGGCGCAGACGCGCGGGTCGAGGTCAATTATAGCGGACGCCTCGCATCCGATGGCAGCGAGTTTGACGCTGGCCAGGGCGCAAAGTTCAAAATCGGCGGCGTGATCCCCGGCTTTGCACAAGGATTGAAACTGATGCAGCCGGGCGGAAAGTACCGCCTCTGCATTCCGGCTGCGCTCGGCTATGGAGCGGAGGGCAGCGGGCCGATCCCCGCCAATTCCGACCTGGTGTTCGAGGTAGAGCTGCTCTCTTTCACAACGCCCTCACCAAAGCCGGTGATCGCGCCTGCGGATCGCACCTGCAACCAGACGACCGCGTCTGGCCTTGGCTATGCTGTGATGAAGGCGGCGCAAGGGCGCGTGGCTACTGATGCCGATATGGCACTGGTCGATTTTTCGTTGTTCGATGCGGCGACGGGCGTCGTCGACCAGCAGCGCCAGTGGGAAAAGATTCCGCTGGCCATGGCAACCCCGATGTTTGCCGAAGCGCTCAAGCTGATGCCGCTTGGTTCTACCTATCGTTTTTGCATGCCGAGCAGTTCAGCGACCGAAGCCGAACCGGCAACCAATATCATCGTAACGCTGATCGACCTTCGCCCCGCCCCACCAGCGGAGGATTGAACTTAGCTGAGCAGCACCACCGGGCTGTCCGCGCGCCAGTG
Organism: Sphingorhabdus sp.; assembly: GCA_023262005.1. Lineage (GTDB taxonomy): Bacteria > Pseudomonadota > Alphaproteobacteria > Sphingomonadales > Sphingomonadaceae > Sphingorhabdus_B > Sphingorhabdus_B buctiana. The sequence continues at coordinate 4,363 of JALREL010000024.1, forward strand.
CATGCTGACGCGATCATCCCAGGTGAAATCTTCCTGGTCGTGGCGTGACAGGTTGGGACGCGAAACGCGGATCATCTCCCCGCTGTCGAGCTTGATCTCGAACAGGGTGATGTCCCCAAGATAGCTCATCCCCTTGATCACGCCGCGTGCGAAATTGTGCCCTTCTGGCGCATCCTTGGCTGCGGCGCGCACCGCTTTGCCCTCACCCGGAACATGGAGATAGATTTTCTCCGGCCGCAATGCGACCCAGACATCGGCCCCATGTGGGCCGGTTACGCCATGGTTCAGATACACCATGCCAAGCCCGGGGCAATCGACCGCCGCCTTGTCGGGCTCATCGAGCGTCAGTTTGCCTTCGAAAATATTCACCGACCCCACGAAATCGGCAACGAAACGGTTGGCGGGGAATTCGTACAGATCTGATGGTCCGGCCAGCTGTGCGACTTCACCCTTGTTGATCACGGCGATACGGCTGGCCATCGACAGCGCCTCATCCTGATCGTGCGTGACGGTCACGAATGTGATGCCTACCTGGTCCTGCAGGTCCGAAAGCTCAAATTGCATCTGCGCGCGCAATTTGGCGTCGAGCGCCGAAAGCGGTTCGTCGAGCAATAACACCTTGGGGCGCATCACCAGGCTTCGCGCAAGCGCGACGCGCTGGCGTTGCCCGCCTGACATCTGGTCGGGCATACGGTCTTCAAACCCGCCAAGTTTGACCAATTCCAACGCCTCGCGCACTCGTTCCTCGCGTTCGCCCCGGCCGACGCCGCGGATTTTTAGGCCATAAGCGACATTGTCTGCCACCGACATGTGCGGGAACACGGCATAGCTCTGGAACACCATATTTACTGGCCGCTTGTTGGGCGGAACGTCGCTGACATCGACGCCATCGATGATGATCTGGCCATCGGTGGGCAATTCGAACCCGGCGATCATTCGCAGCAGCGTCGTCTTTCCGCAGCCCGAAGGGCCGAGCAAAACGAAGAACTCGCCCGCCATGATGTCTAGGTTGACATTATCGACCGCGGTCACCTTGCCAAAGCGTTTGGAGACGTTGCGGATCTGGATGATGGGTTGCTGGTCGGACATTTCAATGGGATTCCGCAATGGCTTTCACACCCTGCAGCTTGAGCGCTACAGCGGTGAGGACGATGGTGAGGATGATGAGGATGGTCGAGGCGGCGTTCACTTCTGGCGTGACCGAGAAACGGACCATCGAATAAACCTTCACCGGGAAGGTGATGGTATCGGGCCCACTGGTGAAGAAGGTGATGACGAAATCGTCGAGGCTGAGCGTGAAAGCCAGCAGCGCGCCCGCGATCAGGCCCGGCTTCATGTGCGGAAGCAGGATGTCGCGGAAGGTCTGCCATTCCGACGCACCCAAATCTTTTGCCGCTTCTTCCTCTTCCTTGTTAAAGCTTTCCAGACGCGAACGCACGACCATCGCCACGAACGGGAAGCAGAAGGTGATGTGCGCAATCGTGATCGCTGAAAGATTTAACGGCCAAGGAAGATCGGTCGGCCACGAAATCTTGGCAAAGAAGATCAGGAAAGCGACGCCGAGGCAAATCTCTGGAACGATGATCGGCAGCGACATGGTTCCTTCGACCGCTCCCTTGAATGGAAAGCGGAAGCGCCAGAGCATGACAGCCGCCAATGCGCCAAGAACAAGGCTGAACACCGTCGCCAATCCGGCAATGGTAAGCGAATTGACCATCGCCTCCACCAGCGAGTCATTGTTCATCGCCTTTTCGTAATATTTGAGCGTGAAGCCCTTCCACACAACGTTGCGCTTGCTGTCGTTGAAACTGAAAATCATCAGGATCAGCAGCGGTGCGTAGAGGAAGAACATCGTCGCACCGACCCAACCGCGCATCCAGGTCTTGCGGGTATATTCGAGCGGGGCAACCGGTGTGCGTTTGAACAGCGCCATCAGTGCGCCTCCCTTCCCTTGTCGCGCCGCATCGATTGCAGCGCAATCAGGATGAACATCGCATAGATCAACAGGAAGGATAACGCCGCGCCAAAGGGCCAGTCGTTGGCGCGCTTGAACTGGCGCTCGATAACATTGGCGATCATCTGACTTTCAGTGCCCCCCATAAGGTCAGGCGTCAGATAGGCGCCCAATGCAGGGATCAGCGTAATCATCACACCCGCCAAAATGCCTGGCCCGGCGAGCGGCACGACAATCTTCATCAGCGTGCGCAAATGCCCTGCCCCCAGGTCAAGGCTCGCCTCGATCAGTGATTTATCCAGCCGGTCGAGCGCGGCATAGAGCGGCAGCACCATG
>JALREL010000084.1 GCA_023262005.1 Sphingorhabdus sp.
AGTGCGCACTGGCATGGCGATCAATGCGCAGATCAACAAATGGTCGCGTTTTGACCGCAAGAATTATTTCTACGCCGATCTGCCGCAGGGTTACCAGATCTCGCAGCTTTACCACCCGCTAGTGGGCGAAGGCGCGATCGAGGTGACGCTCGATGAGAAGGATCCGAACAGCCCGTCTCGCACGATCGGCATCGAACGTATTCACGTCGAGCAGGATGCCGGCAAGCTGATGCATGACCAGCATCCGACCATGTCCTATGTCGATCTCAACCGCTCGGGCGTTGCTTTGATGGAAATCGTATCGCGCCCCGATATGCGTTCTCCTGCAGAAGCAGGGGCTTATGTGAAGAAGCTCCGCTCCATTCTCCGCTATGTCGGTTCGTGCGACGGCAACATGGAAGAAGGCAGCATGCGCGCTGACGTCAATGTCAGCGTACGGCGGCCTGGCGAAGAATTCGGCACGCGGACCGAGACCAAGAATGTCAACTCCATCCGCTTTGTGATGCAGGCAATCGAGGTTGAGGCGCGCCGCCAGGTTGATTTGATCGAGGATGGCGGCACGGTGGTCCAGGAAACGCGGCTTTTCGATCCGAACAAGCTGGAAACCCGCTCGATGCGCTCCAAAGAGGACGCGCATGATTATCGCTACTTCCCCGATCCGGACTTGCTCCCGCTCGAGCTTGACGACGCGTTCCTTGAGGAATGCCGAGCATCGCTACCCGAACTGCCCGATGCAAAACGCGCGCGCTATGAGAATGAGCTTGGCCTCACGGCCTATAACGCGGCCGTGTTGACCGCCGAGGCCGAAACCGCCTTCTGGTTCGAGGAACTGCTTAGCCATGGCGTTGATCCCAAGCAGGGTTCGAATTGGTTGCTGTCCGAATTGTTTGGCGCGCTTAACAAGCTCGGCAAGTCACTTGACGAAAGCCCGGTCAATCCTGCCCAGGCTGCCGAGTTGCTCAAACTCGTCGCCGATGGCACGATTTCGGGAAGCATTGCCAAGCAGGTGTTCGAAATCATGCTCGAGACAGGGCAGGGTGCGGCCGTAATTGTCGAAGAAAAGGGCCTCAAACAGACCAGCGATACTGGCGCTATCGAAGCGGTGATCGCCGAAATCCTCGCCAACAATCCCGGCCAGCTCGAACAATATCGTGCCGGCAAGGAACAACTGTTCGGTTTCTTCGTCGGCCAAACGATGAAGGCGATGCAGGGCAAGGCCAACCCAGGCGTGGTCAATGAGTTGCTGAAGAAAGCTCTCGCCAGCTAAAAAAGACGGAGGCCGCCAAAATGCGGCTTCCGTTTCCCGGTTTAGCTTTTATAGCTCGGGCTGTTACAGGGTCGGATGTGGGCAAATTGGCCCAATAACGGGGGAATCATGCATAAATTGAGTCGTGCGCTCGTCGCGGGCGTTTGCGTTTTGTCGGGTGTTGCGGTGCAAGCTGAAAGCACTGAACTAAGCGCATCGCCATTTGGTGCCGTGGAATTCGACGCTGCCGAGGTCGCCTCGCTGCAAATGCCCAAGCTGGAGTTTACGGCTACCCCAGAAGATGCGGGCAATTACGACAAATATTACTATTTCCGTCGCAACGACACCGACTTTGCGACCGCATATGCCGACATAACCGAATGCGATGGCTATGCGCGAGCGCTTGTTTCAAGCTTCAAAGGCGCCGATGTACCCTATCCTTATGCGGGAACTCTTGCTGGTGCTGCCGGAGGAGTAATCGCCAACGCCATGATGGCGGCAATTTTCGTCCCCGGCGAAAAGCGCCGCATGCGCCGCGTCAACATGCGCCAGTGCATGGGATTCAAGGGCTATGAACGGATCGGGCTTTCCAAGGAATTGTGGGAAGAGTTCAATTTCGAGGAAGGGACCGGAGCCGAAGAGGAGGAGAGCCGATTGAAGGCGCTTAAACTGCAGGCATTGGTTGCCGCATCTGCCCCTGCCGCTGGAAAGGTATTGCCGCGATGAAACCGCTTCTGACCTCAATCACCTTAGCCACATCACTGCTTGCCGTGCCAGTATCGGCGAAAGAAAAGCCGCCGGTTTTCGTTGAAGCCAAGCCCGTCAAAGACAGCAAAACAGCAGTCACGATCAATCCTGCTAAAGCCTATGTTTATGTTCGCACACCCAACGCGATGCCGCTGCATTTTGTTCGCATTCCTTCAGCTGATGACCAGGCGGCTTATGAAAAACTGAAAGCGGCTGCTTTTGTCGAGGCGCGCGAGGATTATGAAAAGGCGCTCAAAAAATATGAGCGTGACCTTGCGCTTTCCAAACAATCTTCGGGTTTAAAGAAACCAAAAAAGCCGGTGGAACCCACCGAAGCCAATTTTCAGTTCCTCTCGTTCGGGCAGCTTGCCAATTTCACGGTTGGCACGTTCAATCGTTTCCAAAGCAAGGGTGGAAGCAGCTATCTCCACGAAGTGACTCCTGGAACATATCGGATTTATGGCCAGGTCGATCCGCTTCTTGGATTTGGGGTGTGCTATTGCATGGGGAGTGTCACATTCGAGGCAAATGCCGGTCAGGTGACCGACCTTGGAAGCGTCGGCCCGGACCCGGCAAACAGCGAACCACCCGAAAAAGGGGATAGCAGTTCGCCGCGCTTTGCCGCCAACGCTTTTGCGTGGACACCAGTTGATGGTGAAACCGCAATTGATCCGCGTTTGGCTGCATTGACCCGTGTTCCCGCCGATTTCCGTGCAGCCGGAAAAACGCCCAACTATATGGGAATTGCGATATCGCGCATTCCGGCAATCAGCGGCGTCATTGGCTATGAGCGCGACAAGATTGTGGATCTGAAAGCGCAAAGCGGGACGGCACTCGCCGAAGCAGCTTCGCAATAGTCCAATCCGAACAATTCCGCGCCTTTAGAGATAAATAAGGCCTTGCGCGGCAGGCGGAACGGCGCGAGAATTGGGTGTTGCGGCGTTCGGTCGTGCGGAGCAGCGATGGCACGAGTTTTTCACATATTGGCTGCTATAGCGGCACTTTCGATTGCTGCGCCGCTGTCTGCGCAAATGCCGGTCGCGACCGAGAAGTTTGCCCTGCGAGAAGGCTTTGCGTTTTCCTCTGACAAACCCCGAATTCTGCTCTTCCAGCCTGAGATAAAGGTTGGGGAACAGACAACAGCGGGCATATTTCAGAACAATGCCGATTGGCATGCCGCTGCCAGCCGAGAGCTGACTGCAGCCTTGGTCAGGGCTGGAAACAAACGCGGTTTTGAGATGGTGTTGCACGAAGACAAGGGTGCGACTGGGCAAATCTTGATTGAACATCGCGCTTTGTTTCGGTTGGTGGTCAGTATGATCATCAGGCACAAATTGTTTGGCAAAGATCCCCTGCCATCGAAAGCCGCTGCATTTGATTGGAGTTTGGGAAGCGGGCTGTCAGGGCTCGCCTCTGATGTGCAAGCCGATTACGGCCTGTTTCTGTTGAACCAAGATAGCTTTGAATCGTCGGGACGGCGCGCTGCCAAGCTGGTCGCTTCTTTGATGGGCAATCAGGATGCGGCCGGAACCCATTTTGCCTATGCCGCGCTGGTCGACTTGCGCAATGGCGACATTGTGTGGCTGGGTGTCGATTTAAGAGCGTCTGGCGATGTGCGAACCGCGGAAGGGGCAAGCCACCGTATCGGGCAACTGCTTAATGGCCTCCCTTCACCAGCTTCTGGTCAGGGTGGAGCGCAATGAAACGCTGGCTGAATTCGATCCTTATGACCGCAGCGGTTGCTTTGGGCGCAACTGCGCTTCCCGCCAAGCCGTTGGAGTTGCTGCCGTCGCATGCCGGTTATCAACCCAAAGACGCGCTCGAAAAGGGGCTTTGGCTCGAAATGGATCAGGTGGAGCAGCAAGTGCGCGCCTCCAAATTTCTCATCGAGGATCCTGAACTCAATGCCTATGTCAAAAGTGTTTTGTGCCGCGCGGTGGGTACTGAAAAATGCGGTAGTGCGCGTGTTTATCTGATCAGGACGCCGCAATTCAACGCGGCGATGGCCCCTAATGGCATGATGCTGGTATGGAGCGGCCTGCTGTTGCGGGCGCGCAACGAGGCGGAGTTGGCTACCGTTCTGGCCCACGAATTCGCGCATTTCGAAATGCAGCACAGCCTGCAGTCTTTCCGCGATATCAAGGCAAAGTCTGATGCAATGACTTGGGCAGGATTTGTCCCGGGCGGGTTGCTGGCGCAGATCGGATTGATGGGATCGATGTTTCGCTTCAATCGCGAAATGGAAAAGCGGGCGGATATGGCCGCGCTCCAATATCTGAGCGATGCCGGCTACAACCCGATGGCAGCGTCGCAAATCTGGGAACAGTTTCGCGGCGAAATGGAGGCGCAGGCCAAAGCGGGCAAAGCGGGAGCGTTGGCAGAAGAAGCAAATGACTTTTTCTCTTCGCACCCCACTACACAGGATCGGATGAATTATTTGCGCGCGGCGGCCCGCCAAAAGACACCAAACACAGATACCGGTGCCGCTCGCTATCAAGCCGCCATCGCCCCTTGGTGGCCGCGGCTGATCGATGACCAGATCAGACTAAACGACTTTGCCGCGACACATTATTTACTCTCTGGCTTGGCGCGAGGACAATGGAGTGCCGAACTGCTCTATGCCCGGGCGGAACTGCACCGGGCACGAGGCAAAGTAGACGATATCGCGGCGGCGGAACGCGATTATCGTGCAGCGGCATCAGCCAGTCCCGAATTGGCGGAAAGCTGGAGAGGCTTGGGGCTGCTGCTTCTGCGCCAGGGCCAAGAAGTTGAGGGGCGACGCATGCTTCGCCGCTACCTCGAAAAAGCACCCGATGCTACAGATCGGGCGTTGATTGCAAGCATGGCTGGTGGGGCAAGGCCTTGAAATTTTTACCTTTCGCAATCTCGCTCTTCGCTTTGGTTGGGGTATCGATGCCGCTCAAGGCTGAGTGGACGGCGCTGGTATCGAATGAACAGCTGCCAGTAGCGGGGAAATCAATGAAGGTGCAGCCAATGGCGGGTTGGAACCGATCCTCGGCCAAGCCTTCAAGTCGAAGTGAACGGTGGACCCGTGATGGTCTCGCTCTCAACGAACTCACTTTCTTTGCCGATGTTCGCGACGGTGAAGCCCTCTATTTCAAACCGCTGATGGCGGAGAAGGATTTGCCAAAGTTCCGGTCTGCAATGCTTCCCACCGAAATTGTCGAACTGTTCGAAAATTCCAACCGGATGATCCTTGCTTCTTCGGTTTTCACAATTGGCAAAGTCGAACCGGCTTCATTGGGAAATCATCCGGGCGTGCGGTTTAGTTATGAATATGCCGCACCTGATGAGGGGCTTTCCCGCAAGGGAGAGGGTGTGGCTGCAGTCGTTGATGGCCGATTGTACCTCGTCAATTTTGTTGCGCCGGCCATTCACTATTTTGATCGCGACATATCCGAAATCCGCCAAATGATTTCCACTTTGCAATTGCGCCCGCCCAAGCGAACCGGGGGCCGTTAACGGCACGTCGCGCCGCAGAGCAAACCCGCCGTTTTCGGCACTTGCCCTAGGCGCACTTTGCCGTTAGAGGCACGCGACCGCACGGCCTATTCGGGTGTGGCGGAGCGGGCGTGGCGGAATTGGTAGACGCACCAGATTTAGGTTCTGGCATCGCAAGATGTGGGGGTTCGAGTCCCTTCGCCCGCACCATTCCGCAACCGCCCCGTTTCCAGCCAAGTCCGTCCAGAGATTTTTGACGCGCCACTGGCGCAGAGTTGAGGATTAGAGTTTTAGTTATGCAAGCCCAGGAAACCCAGAATGAAGGCCTGAAGCGGGCCTATCGCGTAACCGTCACCGTTGCCGACATCGAGGCGCGGATCGACAGCGAAGTTAAAAAGATTGCGCCGCAGGTGCGCATGCCCGGCTTCCGCCCCGGCAAGGTTCCGGCGAACCTCGTCAAGAAGATGCACAAGGATGCCCTGCTGCAGGAAGCGCTCAACAGCTCGATCCAGGAAGCTGTGCAAAAGACGATCAGCGATAACAAGCTGCGCCCGGCAACCCAGCCGCACGTGCACCTCGATCATGATTATGCGCCCGGCAAGGATGCAGTCGTTGATTTCCACTTCGAAGTGCTGCCGAGCATTCCTGAAGTGTCGATCGACAATCTCTCGATCGAGCGTTTGACGGTTGAAGCCGAAGGCGCTGAAGTCGATGCAGCTCTGGAACGCCTCGCATCGGGCCACAAGAATTTCGAAACCGCTGCAAAGAGCTATAAAGCAGCTGTGGGTGACGTTGTTGTCATCGACTTTGAAGGCAAGGTTGATGGCGTGCCGTTTGATGGTGGCAAGGGCGAGGGCATGTCGGTCGAGCTTGGCTCAGGCCAGCTGATCCCCGGATTTGAAGACCAGCTGGTTGGCGTGAAGGCCAATGACAGCAAGGTCATCAACGTAACCTTCCCTGAGGATTATGGCGCGAAGGAACTGGCAGGCAAGGCCGCGACCTTTGATATCGTCGTTGGCGAAGTGAAGAAGCCGGTTGAAAGCAAGGCGGACGACAGCCTTGCCGCTGCATTCGGCCTTGAAAGCATCGACAAGCTCAAGGAACTGATGAAGGTCCAGGTCGAGCAGGAGCTTAACGGCCTGACCCGCACCTATATGAAGCGCCAGCTTCTTGATCAGCTTGCCGCCGATCATGATTTCGAGGTTCCGCCCTCGATGGTAGAGGCTGAATTCGAGCAGATCTGGTCGCAGTTGGAGCAGGAAGCTGCCCGTGAGGAAGATCCGGAAGCTGCGCGCAAGGAAATGGAAGCTGAGCGCGACGATTATCGCGACATCGCTGTCCGCCGCGTTCGCCTCGGTCTGCTCCTTTCGGAAATCGGCCAGGCTAATGGCGTCGAGGTAAGCCAGCAGGAAATGAACATGCTGGTGACCCAGGCTGCACAACAATACCGTCCGGAAGACCGTCAGCGTTTCGTACAATATCTGCAGGAAAATCCGATGGCAGCGGCCCAGCTTCGTGCGCCGTTGTTCGAAGACAAGGTCGTAGACTTCCTGTTCGACAAGGCCAATGTCGACGAAAAGACGGTGACCCGCGCTGAACTGGAAGCTGCAATCGAAGCCGAACCCGAGGCGAAGCCTGCTAAGAAGGCTCCGGCGAAAAAGGCTGCTGCCAAGAAGGAAGCGGCCCCCGCCAAGGAAGAAAAGCCCGCGAAGAAGGCCGCCCCGAAAAAGGAAGCAGCCAAGGACGAGGGTGAAAAGCCGGCGAAAAAGGCACCTGCCAAAAAGGCTGCTGCCAAGAAGTAATCGCCATATGCGATCATTGAAGGGGCCCGGAGTGATCCGGGCCCTTTTCGTTTACGCTGACTACAAAGGCCTGATTGCAGGGCAGAATACCAATCTTAACCCTTTTCCTGCTTGAAACTTTCACCCGCTGCCCCGATGTAGGGCTAGAGCTTAACCACCAATAATAGAGGCGTTCATGCACGATCCGTTCCGCGATCCCACCCAGGCACTTGTTCCCGTCGTTATCGAGCAGTCGAACCGCGGCGAGCGCAGCTGGGACATTTTTTCGCGACTTCTGCGCGAACGCATCATCTTCGTCACGGGTGAGGTTGAGGATAATATGGCCGCCGTGATTACGGCGCAGCTGCTGTTCCTCGAATCGGATAATCCCAAGAAAGATATCTGGATGTACATCAACTCGCCGGGCGGCGTTGTAACCGCCGGCATGGCCATCCACGATACGATGCAGTATATCCGCCCGCGCGTTGGCACGGTGTGCATCGGTCAAGCGGCCTCGATGGGTAGTTTCCTTCTCGCTGCGGGTGAACCGGGCATGCGTATCGCCCTTACCAACGCGCGTATCATGGTGCACCAGCCTTCGGGTGGCGCACGCGGTATGGCGTCGGATATCGAAATTCAGGCCAAGGAAATCCTTCGTATCCGTAAGCGGATGAACGATCTTTACGCCAAATATACCGGCAAGCCTTTGAAGGATATCGAGAAGGCGATGGACCGCGATACCTTCCTGGAAGCCGATGAAGCCAAGGCCTTTGGCATCGTTGATGAGGTATTCGACAAGCGCCCGGTAACTGCTGAAGGCAGCGATAGCTGACAATAACTTCGCATCTTTACCGATTTTCCACCGCGTTTCTGAAACGAAATGGCGGGTTTTTCAGCTATTGCGAAATTGTGACATCGCGATAGGATGATAATGTTTGGGCAATTCATCTTAGGTTTTGCCCAGTTTAGTACAGGACGGTTATGACCAAGTTGAGCGGCTCCGACACCAAGAGCACCCTATATTGCTCCTTCTGCGGCAAATCGCAGCACGAAGTGCGCAAGCTGATTGCGGGGCCGACCGTCTTCATCTGCGATGAATGCGTCGACCTGTGCAACGATATCATCCGCGAAGAGACCAAAGGTGCTTTGACCGGCAAGAAGGATGGCGAGGTTCCGACGCCGCAGGAAATCTGCGACGTATTGGACGATTATGTCATCGGCCAGTTCCAGGCGAAGCGCGTCCTCTCGGTCGCGGTGCACAACCACTATAAAAGGTTGAACCACGCGCAGAAGAACAATGATGTCGAGCTTGTAGACCTCGACGCCGCGGTAAGCGACGTGCAGCGGTTCCTCGACGTAGGGCTGCCACTTCGCCATGTCCTCGAGCGTGATGAGCCCGCCCTGGTCCTGCACCGCCCGGACGAACTCCTGCGCGACGTCGCC
>JALREL010000182.1 GCA_023262005.1 Sphingorhabdus sp.
TCGAAGGCGACATGGGTGACATGCAGATGGGCAGCCAAGCCCGTTTGATGAGCCAGGCCATGCGCAAGCTGACCGCCTCGATTGGGCGTTCAAACTGCATGGTGATCTTCATCAACCAGATCCGCATGAAGATCGGTGTGATGTATGGTTCGCCGGAAACCACCACTGGTGGTAATGCGCTCAAATTCTACGCTTCGGTTCGCCTCGATATTCGCCGTACCGGCCAGATCAAGGACCGTGAGGATATCGTTGGCAACACCACCCGGGTGAAGGTTGTCAAGAACAAGGTCGCGCCACCGTTCAAGCAGGTGGAATTCGACATCATGTATGGCGAAGGCATCTCCAAGACCGGCGAACTGCTTGATATCGGCGTCAAGGCCGGGTTGGTCGAGAAATCGGGTAGCTGGTTCAGCTATGACTCAATCCGTATCGGCCAGGGTCGTGAAAATGCGAAAATCTGGCTGCGCGAAAATCCTGAAATGGCAGCCAAGCTGGAAGCAGCCATTCGCGGCAAGACCGACCAGGTGGCAGAGGAAATGATGGTCGGCTCGCCTGAAGATGATGGAACCGAACTGATCGACGAATAATCGTCCACCGTCCCCCAAGGCTCTCTCCCAAGGAGCCGAAATGCGCACCACGCCTGATCGGTGCGCTCGGCCCGCCCCGGACCACCCTGGGGCGGGCCATTGCGTTTAGACCATCAAGCGGGTTCGAGCGTTGCTTGCTTGACGACCTCGTCCGCAAGTTTTCCGGAAAGTTCGGAGAGATGGTCGAATTTTGACGTGAAGGTTGCCAATCCCTGACTCAACGACCTCAATTCGGCATCTAGGCCGTTGAGGCTCGAAACGGGAAGGTGGGCTTCGACCATCTCCCAGCGTTGCCAATCGGGATGTGTTCCAAGGTTCAAAATCTGGCCGCGTCTGGACGAAACCACGGAACCCATTTTGGAACCTGTGCCCGGCGGGGCTGCAATTGCGACATGGACGACAGGTTCGAGCAAATAAGGTTGGCATTGCGCCAATGCCTCGCTCATCGCAAGCTTGCCTGCCAACCTGAAGGCCAGCTCCGAACTGTCTACCGAGTGATAGCTGCCGTCGATCAGCGTCACGGCGACATCGACCACCGGGAAACCCAGTGGCCCGCGCTCCATCGCATCGCGAACGCCTGCCTCTACAGCGGGTATCCACTGCTTTGGCACAACACCACCCGAAATTTTCTCTTCAAAGACGAAGCCCGAACCGCGTGGCAACGGCCGAACCTCAATGACAACATCGCCATATTGGCCGTGCCCACCGGATTGCTTCTTGTGCCGTCCCCTTTGCGTCACACCTTTCCGGATCGACTCGCGATATGCGACACGGGGGGCGTGGGTCACCACTTCGACGCCGTAACGGCGCTTCAATCGCTGCAATGTCACATTCAGATGCTCGTCATTGACGCCCCGCAGCAACGTTTCATGGCTCGTCTCGTCCTGAGTCCATTCGAGCGCTGGGTCCTCTTCAACCAGCTTGTGCAGCGCTGTGGAAAGTTTGACATCATCCTGGCGATTTCTGGCGCGCAGTGCAACGGTCGCATTGCGTGGGGGCATGTCGATCAATTCTGCTGAGCCAGCATCGCAGGTAGAACGGAATATCATTCCGCAGCGCGCGGCATCGGCTTTCGCGATTGCAACAATGTCTCCCGCGTCGGCTGCCTGCAGTTTGTTCGTTTTGTCGCCTTGCACGGCGAACAAGGCACCAGCGCGCATATCTGCCGACAGTTCGGCACCTTCATTCAAACCGTTCCCCAACACCCGGGCCAATGCCAACCGCCCGACTGCACCGCCATTTGCTACCTTGAAGACATGCACGCCATCGCCCTTGGTTCCCATTCTTCCGGCAGCCTGTTCGACCGATGGTGCTTCATGGCGGAGCATTTTCAGCAGTCGATGGATACCAAAGCCGTTGAGCGCAGATCCAAACATCACCGGTACGACCCAGCCTGCACGCGCTTCCTCGGTCAGATCCTGCAAGACTCGCTCAAGGCTGGGCTGCTCATCCATCAGCAGTGTTTCGAGCAACGCATCGTCATGGTCGGCAAGTGTTTCGAGCATGTGGAAACGCTCATTTGCTTCACGTTCTGCCAGATCCGCTGGGATATCGATCCGCTCACTCTCTTTCCCAGGCACATAACGATGGGCCCGCTCCAAGGCGATATCGATGAAACCGGTAATCTTCTCACCCTCACGTATCGGAATCTGCCGCGCAACCAATGGCGGGCCGCTAATGGGCTGCATGGCGGCTAGCAGGTCGCGAATTCGGCCGCGCGCGGCATCGATCTTGTTCACGAAGACTGCGTGCGGGATTTGGAGCGTTTCCAGCCGGCGCAATATGGGTTCTGCAAGCGCCGCCCGCTCAGTTTCAGGGTCGACCACAACGATTGCCATGTCAGCACTTCCCAATGCGGCATAACCGTCTGCAGCAAAGCCCACCGAACCGGGGGTATCGATAATCGCAAACTTGTCTCCCAGATATTCGAAGCGGCTGAGGTTGATCTCGGTCGAGCCGCGCCGTGCGCGCGCTTCCGGGCTTGAATCGCCGATGGTGGTTCCGGCTTCGACCGATCCCAGCCGGTTGATTGCTCCCGCTGCGTACAACATCGCTTCCGAAAGGCTGGTCTTCCCGGATCCTGCCGGGCCAACAAGGGCGATCGCCCTTACTCCGATCGTTTTGGCGCCTTCGGTGGTGCTTGCCATCATTCGTCTCCTCTTGTCCAAGTGGAGCGTGCTGGCGCAGCCTTCAGGATGTGCGCCAACGCGCGACAAAAACATCAGGGGCTGGCAAATATGTCAGGGCGGGACGGGGGATTTGGCCGTGGCGCATTTGCCAGTCCCTGACCAGATGGATGCTGCGCCTAAGCTGGGTGAGTCGCAAGTGCAAAAGTGGTTGCACGCGCTGCTCCCTCGACTAGGGTCGAGGGCATGACAGACAAGAGCGAATGGCAGGGGCAGGTCGGTTCGAGTTGGGCCCGGCAGTGGCAACGCACCGATCGCTCCTTCGCACCTTTGACCGCAATCTTGCTGGAACGAATTTCCAGTTTCGCAGATACAAGACGCATTGCCGACATAGGTTGCGGTGCTGGCGAGCTTTCAATCGAGCTTGCAGCTGCGGGCCCGGATACAGAAGTGCTTGGGCTGGATATCTCCCCCGATCTCATTTCGGCCGCATCCGCGCGCGGTTCGCATCACCCCAATCTGCGCTTCGCCGTTGCCGACGCGTCCACATGGAGCGATCCTTCCTTTGCGCCTGACCTTTATGTTTCCCGGCATGGCGTGATGTTTTTCGACGATCCCGTTGCCGCATTTTCCAATTTGCACGGTTCAGCGGCGCCGCGCGCGAATTTGGTTTTTTCCTGTTTCAGGAGCCCCGGCGAAAATGCCTGGGCAACCAAGATTGGTGCGCTTGTGCCGTCGGCACCCGCTGCCGATCCACATGCGCCGGGGCCATTTGCCTTTGCCGATTCTGCGCACGTTACAGGGATATTGTCCGCGGCAGGCTGGGGCGACATTGCTTTCGAACCTGTCGATTTTGATTATGTCGCGGGAAGCGGTGAGGATCCTATATCCGACGCACTCGACTTTTTTGGGCATATTGGCCCTGCAGCCCGCGCGATCCGGATGCTCGAAGGCGATGCCCGAAAACAGTTTCTGGACCGGCTGCGCATGCTCGCCGAAAGCCATCTGCAACAGGACGAAGTACGTTTTTCGGCTGCTGCCTGGATTGTCACCGCAAAGAAATAACCGATCGAGGAGAGAGACATGACCCTGAAGGTCCATCACCTGAACAACAGCCGCTCGCAGCGCATCCTTTGGCTGCTGGAGGAGCTGGGGACCAATTATGAAATCGTCCATCACCAGCGTGATGCTGTCACGAACCTCGCCCCGCCAGAACTCCTCGAGGTCCATCCGCTGGGCAAGTCGCCGGTGATCGATGACAATGGACAGATCGTTTATGAATCCGCTGCGATCGTTGAATATCTGTGCGAACGCCATGGCGGGGCGCATCTGGTTCCTGCCCGCGGTACCGACGACCATATCCGCTACCTTGAATGGATCCACTTTGCTGAAGGGTCGGCGATGACACCGATCCTCCTCAATCTCTATACATCGCGTCTGGGCGATGCAGCCGCGCCGCTGCGTCCGCGCATCGACCAGCAACTGGAAAGCCACTTCCGCTATATCGAAGACCGCTTGCTTCCGTCTGGTTGGCTGGTTGGTGACAGCATGACAGGTGCCGATATCATGGTCAGCTTTCCTGCCGAAGCAGCAGTCAAAATGGGCTTGGCGGAAGACAAGCCAAAGCTGACCGCCTATGTCGAAAAAATCCATTCTCGGCCCGCCTGGAAAACCGCGCTCGAAAAGGGCGGGCCTTATGCATATGCATAATCGCTGACACTAAGCGATATAACCGGCTTGCAGCACGCTTTGCCGTCGCCTAAGTCGCGGCTGCTATGACTTCGACCAATGACATCCGCCGCGGCTTCCTCGACTATTTTGGGGGCAATGATCATGATGTGGTGCCTTCCGCGCCGCTCGTGCCGTATAACGACCCGACCCTGATGTTCACCAATGCAGGGATGGTGCCGTTCAAGAATGTGTTCACCGGCCTTGAAACGCGCGCGCTTCCACGTGCAGCTTCGAGTCAGAAATGCGTGCGCGCCGGCGGAAAGCATAATGACCTAGACAATGTCGGCTATACCGCGCGCCATCATACCTTCTTTGAAATGCTGGGGAATTTTTCCTTTGGCGATTATTTCAAGGAACAGGCCATCCATCATGCGTGGACGTTGCTGACCAAAAATTGGGGCCTTAATCGCGATAAGCTGACGGCGACAGTCTATCACACCGATGATGAGGCGTTTGACCTTTGGAAGAAGATCGCGGGCCTTCCGGAGCATCGCATCATCCGCATCCCCACCAGTGACAATTTCTGGTCGATGGGTGATACCGGACCGTGCGGGCCGTGCAGTGAAATCTTCTACGATCATGGCGAGCATATATTCGGTGGTCCCCCGGGAAGCCCCGATGAAGATGGCGACCGTTTTGTCGAAATCTGGAACCTCGTCTTCATGCAATTCGAACGGCAGGATGATGGCACCGATGTGCCGCTGCCCAAGCCGTCCATCGATACCGGCATGGGGCTGGAGCGTATCGCCGCCGTCATGCAGGGCGTGCACGACAATTATGATACCGACACCTTCAAGGCGCTGATTGCTGCATCCGAGGAATTGACCGGAACTAAAGCGGAAGGCGAAAGCAAGGCTAGCCACCGCGTGATTGCGGATCACCTGCGTTCGACCAGCTTCCTTCTGGCGGATGGCGTGATGCCTTCCAACGAAGGGCGCGGCTATGTGCTTCGCCGCATCATGCGCCGCGCAATGCGTCACGCGCACTTGCTTGGTGCAAAAGAGCCCTTGATGCACCGTCTGGTCGGCAGCCTTGCCGCTGAAATGGGTGCAGCCTATCCTGAACTGCTTCGCGCCCAGCCGCTGATTGAAGCGACGCTGAAACAGGAAGAAACGCAGTTGCCGAAGGATTAAGGATCGCGCCATACCATCTATCTGCGGACCCAATAAGCGGTGTTAAAAAAAGA
>JALREL010000025.1 GCA_023262005.1 Sphingorhabdus sp.
GCCTTCGCACCCTTGAACACCGTCCAGGCACGCGCTTCCTTGGGGCCGACCGTGAAGAAGGTGATGAGGTGGAGCAGTTCGTATCCGGCGCGGATCACGCGGGCGAGGCCGGTTTCTTCAAGCCCAAGGTCAGCGAGGAAAACCTCACGATCTTCGGCCGGCATGGTCGAGATTTCCGCTTCGATCGCCGCCGAAACCACAACGGCCTCGGCACCTTCAGCCTTCGCCTTTTCAAACACCTTGGCCGAAAGCGCATTGCCATTTGCAGCCGAGGCTTCCTCGACATTGCAAACATAGAGGACAGGCTTTGACGTCAGCAATTGGGCTTGCTGGAAGATCCGCGCCTCTTCGGGATCGTTGGGTGTCAGCAAGCGCGCAGGCTTGCCATCGCGCAACAGGTCGAGCGCGCGACCCAGCACGGCTGCCGCAATTTTCGCTTCCTTGTCGCCGCCGGTCGCCTTTTTCTGGAAGGCGGGCACGCGTTTCTCGAGGCTTTCGAGGTCGGCGAGCATCAATTCGGTCTCGACCGTTTCGGCATCCGAAATCGGATCGATCTTGTTGTCGACATGCTGGATGTCGTCATTTTCGAAACAACGCAGCACATGGACGATGGCATCGACTTCGCGGATATTGGCGAGGAACTGGTTGCCGAGTCCTTCACCCTTGGAGGCACCGCGCACCAGGCCGGCAATGTCGACAAAACTCAGTTGGGTTTCGATAACCTTGGCGCTGCCACCAATTTTGGCGATTATATGCAGGCGCGGATCGGGCACTGCCACCGCGCCCACATTGGGCTCGATGGTGCAAAAGGGATAGTTGGCCGCCTGCGCTGCCTGCGTCTCGGTCAGCGCGTTGAAGAGGGTGGACTTGCCCACATTGGGCAGCCCGACAATACCGCATTTGAAACCCATAAAATCCTCGTTGGGAATGAATTGCGCGCGCCTTAGCGGTAGTGGGCGCGAAAGGCCAGCCTTGCCATGGTTCAACTGTTTGTAGCCTGCCGTTCAGGCAAGTGTTGCTAGGCCAGCGCCTGGAACGACATTCGCTCGGGTGACAAGATGGCAGCAGGATTCAAATCGAAAGTCCTCCTAATTTCGATGTTTGGTATGTTGGCTGCACCTTTATCGGGTCGCAGTGGCGTCGAGGCAGACATTCTCGAAGAGGTCAATTTCCTTCGAAGCAATCCGGGCGCCTTTGCGCGGGAACTGGATGATTTGAGGGACCGCTTCGATGGCGATATCCTTATGGGAGAGGGAGATGGACCAGACTTCACAACCCATGAAGGTCCTAGAGCGGTTTCTGAAGCAGCGCGCGAGTTGCGCCGCAGGCGCGCGGTCAATACCCTGATGCCCAGCGACCTATTGGCCCGCGCTGCCGCCGATCATGTGCGTGCGCAGGGGGCCAGCGGTCAGACTGGGCACTATTCCAACGGGAAGGGACCCGGGCAGCGTGTCAAAGCCCGCGGTGGCAATGTCTATGTCGGCGAGGTGATCGTTTACAACTACACGAGCGCGCAAAATGCCGTCCAGCAACTGGTCGTCGATGATGGCGTACCCGATCGCGGGCATCGCAAACTGCTGTTTTTGCCGCAATATCGCTATGCCGGCGTCGCTTGCGGCAGCCACCGGCAATGGCGCAACATGTGCGTCATCGTTCTGGCCCAAACGCGCGATGGATCGCCGATCATGCCACCCCGAGGGGAATGATCGGGTTAGTCGTGGACCGCCTTCACCCAGGGCCCGAATGGCGAATTGCCCAGCATGGCCAGTTGCGTTTCCGCAGATACCTTGTTGATTGCTTCCTGCGGTTTCATGCCCGGATGCACTGCACGGCGCAGCGGACGGGTGCCGGCTGGCATGGCTGCGATTTCGGCGATGGCGCGGGGTACATC
The DNA here is from genome assembly GCA_023262005.1 of Sphingorhabdus sp. Classification (GTDB taxonomy): domain Bacteria; phylum Pseudomonadota; class Alphaproteobacteria; order Sphingomonadales; family Sphingomonadaceae; genus Sphingorhabdus_B; species Sphingorhabdus_B buctiana. Next base: position 1,892 of record JALREL010000025.1, read on the forward strand.
CATCGGATCGGCGCTTCTACGGGTGCCATCTTCCTTACCCATGGAGTTGACCAGTGCTGGATAGGCCGCAGCCTGATCTTCGGTAAGTCTTGATTTCAGTTCGCTCGCCAATTGGTTGCGGTTCACCCAAACCTTGGTCGGATAGCCGCCCGGCTGGATCACGCAGACGTCAACATTGTGCGGCACCAGTTCATAGGCCATTGCTTCGCTCATCGCCTCCAACGCGAATTTGGTGGGAGAATAATGGCCGGCAGAGGGCACGATCACCCGACCGAGTTGCGAGGAAATGTTGAAGATCAACCCGCGTTTCGCTTTGCGCATGCCGGGCAGCACGGCGCGCGCCATGCGGTGCGGGCCATAGACATTGGTGTCAAAGATCAGTGCAGTTGCCTGCATATCCTGCAATTCGATCGGCCCGGCATAGCCGACACCGGCATTGTTGATCAGGATATCGAGCGGCCCGCCAGCGATACGCTCCGCTTCTTCAACCCCATCGGCGACCTGCTCATCCGAGGTGACGTCGATCTGGATGATATGGATATCGAGTTTTTCCTTCGCCGCCTCGGCCTTGAGTTCATCGGCTTCCTTGCGTGGCAGCCCGCGCATCGAGGCAATCACCTTTGCCCCCAGTCGCGCATAATGCAGCGCACCCAGATAGCCGAAACCGGACGAGGCTCCGGTGATCAGAATCGATTTGCCGGCGAGTGGCTTGTCTGAAGCGGAGGCGGTGGAGGGAATGGCAGCGGCGGCGCCTGCGGCCAATGCGGTTTTGATTACAGTGCGGCGTTCCATGTCGGACATCTTGGCTCTCCTTCGAATGCTAAGATATCTGGATTCACGCCGATTGCGAGTCCAGCCAGCGTTTCAACTGTATCGGATCGTGAAATCGGATGACCTTGGCCTCGTGGCCTTTCAGTGCAGCCTCCAGCCTGTGTTTGGGGCCGCTGTTCCAGCGCAGTAGGTAGAAGAGGAAACCAAGGTCGAACCGTTCCGGGCAGTCTTCGGTCATGTCAGGCCGCGATTGCCCCCTGTGGGTCCAGATCCGCTTCAAAAGCCGAGCGACACACAGTCGAATGGGGTAATCGAGATAGAGCACAGTATTGGCGCGTTCGAGCCGCGGCGCCAGCGTGCCTCCATAAGTGCCGTCGATCAGCCAGCGTTCCTGTGCGGTTATAGCGGCCAGCTTTTCGCGGATTTCTTCCTTGCTGCTTTCGACCCAGCCGGGTTTCCAGTTGAGCTGGTCCATATGAAATAGTGGCAAATCGAGGGCCGGCCCCAATTGTGCTGCGAGCGTTGATTTGCCTGCACCGCATGGCCCGACAATCAGGACACGCTGCATTGGATCAGTCCTGCAGCCGGAGCGCGACCTCGCTCATGAAGCGCACATCATCGCCTTTGGCGAGCCAGTCGGCTTCGGCAGCAATCGCACCCAGCATATCGGCCAGCGGGTCGATTTCGGATTTGGCGAAATTGCCAAGGACATGGCCGGTTACCTTGTCTTTATGGCCAGGGTGGCCGATGCCAAGCCGCACGCGGCGGAAATCGGCGCCGATATGGTCGATGGTGCTGCGGATGCCATTGTGCCCTGCGGCACCCCCGCCTTGCTTCACCTTGATCTTGAATGGTGCAAGGTCGAGTTCGTCATAAAAGACGGTGATGTCGGCAGGCGAGAGCTTGTAGAAATCCATCGCGGCACGAATGCTGCGGCCACTCTCATTCATAAAGGTACCGGGTTTGAGCAGGATGATCTTGTCACCGCCGATGCGGGTTTCCTGCACCCATCCCTGGAATTTCTTGGCTGGTGCCGGGGCGTCATAGCGATCAGCAAGCGCATCTATCGCCATGAAGCCGACATTGTGTCGGTGCATGGCATATTGCGGTCCTGGATTGCCTAGGCCTGCCCAGATTTGCATCGCACCTTCCTGAAAAAACGAAGCCCCCGCACAGGCGGGGGCCACTTGGCTTTGAACCGTTCAGGCCTTGTCCGACTGCAGCCCCCGCATTCGCAGGGGCTGCACGTCAAATCAAGCTTCGCCTTCGGTCTTGGTCGTGTCGCCTTCCTGGCTCTTCAGGCCCGAAGGAGCAACAACGGTCGCGATGGTGAAGTCGCGGTCGGTGATCGCGCTCTTCGAACCAGCCGGCAGCGTAACATGGCTGATGTGGATCGAATCGCCCACGTCGAAACCGGTCACGTCGATGACGATTTCGTCGGGGATCGCATTGGCGTCGCAGATCAGTTCGAGTTCGTGGCGAACGATGTTGAGAACGCCACCGCGCTTCAGGCCAGGCGATGCGTCTTCATTGGTGAACGACACGGGGACGTCGACATGGACAGTCGCGTTCTTCGAAAGACGCATGAAGTCGACATGGATCGGGCGATCGGTGACCGGATGGAATGCCACATCCTTGGGCAGGGTACGCTCGGTCTTGCCGTTGACGGTGACTTCGACAATCGAGTTGCCGAAATGGCCGGTCATCAACGCTTTGACGAGGGCCTTTTCCTCGACGTGGATGGTTTCCGGATCCTTGTTGTCGCCATAGATTACGGCAGGTACACGGCCTTCGCGACGCAATGCACGGGAGGCTCCCTTGCCAGCCCGTTCGCGCGGCTCAGCCGACAAAGTCAGCAGATCGCTCATAATATTTCTCCAAATAAGTTCGATATTTGCCGTCACGCCTCCAGGGATGACCATCACGGCAAGCGCGCGCCATTAGGCGCAAATCCGCGTAATTGCAAGCGTTAGAGTCGCAACGCCCAACGTTGGGCGCCCCGCACAAAACAAATGGGGCAGGCTATGCGGCCCGCCCCATCCAACTTTGTGGCTACGCTTAATATTCGACTAATATTCGACGCGCTGTGCCTCGATGCCATAGGCCGATAGCAAGTGTTGCACGCTGGTGCTGCCTGCAAGGTGGCCGGCACCCACAGCCATGAAGGTGGTGCCCGGCTTTTCAAGCTGCTGTTTGATCCAAGCCGCCCAGTTGGCGTTGCGGTTGGTGAGCAGCGCCGAATGCAGTTTGGGGTCGGACAGGCCCTGGTTCATCACTTGCGCCAGCCCATCGGGGTCGGGCTTTGCCCACAGCGTCACCATATTGTCCATGCTGCTCGTCATCTGGTCGACCATTGCCGCCGATTCCACGAGGAACTTGACCTGCGTTTCTTGCGACAGCGAGTCGAAAATCTGCAGTTGCTGTTCCATGGTTTCGACCGCACCAATCGGCTTTTTCGATGCCTTTGCTGCTGCGGTCAGCTGCGTTTCGACGCCGCTATTCACATCATAACCGCCCTTTTGCAGACCCATGACCTGCATGGTCACGGCGGCGGCCCAGGGATCGAAGGGTTCGAATGCCGCTGCCGGCAGACCGACCTTTTCCATCGCCTTGGTGTAAGTGGCCTTCTGCTCTTCGGTCATCTTCGATGTCAGCGTCTTGCCGCTCTGGTCGAGGCCATATTTGGCAAACAGCTGCTGCGTGGTTGCCTGGTCGGGCTCGACGATTTCAAGCACAAGACGATCGGATTTGTCGAACGCGTCCTTCACCGCTTCGTCGAACCAGCCCATTCCGGGTTTCAAAATGTGCACAGTGCCGAAAAGATAGATCGTTGTGTCGGCATCCTTCACCACCCATAAAGCAGGGTCGACATCGACAGTGGGTACGGCGGCCGGCGCAGGTGTATCTGCGGCTAGCGCCGGGGAGGAAATCGGCCCGCCCACGGCCGAAAGGGAGAGGGTGATTGCAAGCAGGGTGCTGTTCAAAAGCAGTTTCTTCATTTTTAGGTCCTTGTTTTCAGTCAGGTTGGGGGAAAGGGAAATTCAGGTTCAGCGGTATTTTTTCCAATACCAGACACTGCTCCAGATTAACGAAAAGCCAATGAAGATGGCGATGCCATTCGGCTCTGGCAAAATCCCGCCGCGCCAGAGGAACCACCAGGTCGGGGCGGCGATCAGATAGGCATAGGCGGCATAATAGCCTCCATCGCGATAGGCGTGCGCCTCCTGTTCATCGATAGCGCGGGTATGCCAGAACCATGCGATGACCGGCATGACCGCACCCCAGAATAGCGCCAGCAAAATGGCCAGCGCCAAGGGCAGGGGTGCCTCGCTGAAGACGGTGAGTGGATCAGCAGTCAACGTGTCACTGGTGATCGCGAGCACCAAACCGATTAACCCGCCCATCACGCCACAGGCAATCATGATGTTGCGGTTCAGCCGCTCGCGCCGCGTCATCTCTCCGCCGCTCGCCGCGATCCGGCGGGCAAGCCGCCATTGGGCATAGATCAGGCCACCAATGATCGCGACAAACGCCGCGATAATGGCAATGGCGGTTGTCGATAATGCACCGCCATCTTCCTTCGAGGCGGCAATCACGCCGACGATCGCACCTGCAGTGAATACAGTGGCAAGGCCTGCCGCCGCCATCCAGGCAATCGGGCGGCCGATACTGCCCTCGGCTGGGGCATCATCCATGGGAGAAAGATCAGTCATTTTGTTCTCCATCGAAACCATCGTCGAAAATTTCCTCTATCTTCATGCCGAACAGCCGGGCGATTTTGAACGCGAGCGGAAGCGAGGGGTCATATTTCCCCGTTTCGATCGCGTTCACCGCCTGACGTGAGACATCCAGCCTTTCGCCAAGCTCGGCCTGGCTCCATTGGCGCTCGGCACGCAACACTCTCAATCGGTTTTCCATGTCAGCTTTTATTGTCCATATGTCAGCTTTCCATGACTACATGTCGCGATTCGCTGACAATGTCAACAACCCCTGACATTTTGTATGTAAAACCTGACAAAAACCAGCTTGGCTGCGGCTTTGCGCAGGCCTTTTGCTGCGCTGCGGCACAGATGCTTGATTTAGGGGCGTCCATCCGCCAAGGGCGAACCATGTCTGAATCCGGGCCCCTAACTTTCCAGGACCTTATCCTGACGCTCCATGATTATTGGGGCAAACAGGGCTGCGTCATCCTGCAACCTTATGACATGCGCATGGGCGCGGGTACCTTTCACCCGGCGACCACGCTGCGCGCGCTTGGTCCGAATCCATGGAATGCGGCCTATGTCCAGCCGTCGCGCCGCCCGACCGACGGTCGCTATGGCGAGAACCCGAACCGGCTGCAGCATTATTACCAATATCAGGTGATCATGAAGCCCAGCCCTGCAAACCTGCAGGAACTCTATCTGGGTTCGCTCGATGCAATCGGCATCGATCCGCTGAAGCACGATATCCGCTTCGTCGAGGATGACTGGGAATCGCCCACGCTCGGCGCTTGGGGCCTTGGCTGGGAAGTCTGGTGCGACGGGATGGAAGTGACCCAGTTCACCTATTTCCAGCAGGTTGGCGGGTTTGACTGCAAACCGGTTGCGGGCGAGCTGACCTACGGCCTCGAACGCCTGGCGATGTATATTCAGGGCGTCGACTGGGTGTATGACCTGAAGTTCAACTCGGCGGGTGTCACCTATGGCGACGTCTTCCTTGAGAATGAACGCGAGCATTCGAAGTATAATTTTGAAGTCGCGGACACCGAACAGCTTTTCAAAGGCTTCCAACATGCAGAGGCAGAGTGCAAGCGCTGCATCGAGGCAGGCGTTCCGCTCGCCGCCTATGACCAGGCGATCGAGGCAAGCCATCTCTTCAACCTTTTGCAGGCGCGCGGCGTGATCAGCGTGCAGGAACGCGCCAGCTATATCGGCCGCGTGCGTGACTTGGCGAAGGGCAGCTGCGAGGCATGGATGCACAAGAATGGGTGGGCGGAATGACCGACTTCCTTCTTGAACTGCGCAGCGAGGAAATCCCTGCGCGCATGCAGGATAAGGCGCGCGAGGATCTGGCGCGCCTGTTCACCGCCGAACTCGACAAGGCAGGCCTCGCGGCTGCCGAGATCGTCACCTACGCCACCCCGCGCCGACTGGCGCTGATTGCCAAGGGCCTGCCACAGGAAACCGAGGCGGTGTCGGAAGAGACCAAGGGCCCCAAGGTTGGCGCCCCGCCGCAAGCGATGGAGGGTTTCCTGCGCAAGGTCGGCCTGACGCAGGAGCAATTGGTCGAACGCGATGGTGTTTATTTTGCCGTGGTTGAAAAGCCTGGCCGTTCGACATCCGAAGTGCTG
>JALREL010000209.1 GCA_023262005.1 Sphingorhabdus sp.
CCAGAAAGGCGACACACCCCAAGCCACGAGCATCGCCGCGCCCGCGACAAAGAACAGAAAATAGGTGGGGGCATAAAGGACGCGGAAAAGGGTCATGGAAGCACTCCAAAAACATCTTGGCCGCTTTATGACTTACAAGAAGGGGTCGGTCTTGAACGTTTCGCTGATGCACGTCAGCGGATCACCAAAATTTCGAGCTGCGCCAGCCCAAGCGAGGGTGTGACCCCGAACCACTCGACAAGCCGACGCGTAAAATGGGCCTGATCCGAAAATCCCCCGGCAGCCGCTGCGTCCGCCAGATTGCGGGTTTGTCGAAGCGCATCAATCGCGTGTTGCAACTGGAGCCACTGGAGCAATTTGGCTGTTGGGACGCCGAAATCGCGAATGGCAAGTTCGCGCAGCCGGGTCGTCGAGAGCCCGAGCGCTTGTGCCAGCTTGGAGGGGCTGGTCCCGGGTACAATCTCGCTCAACGCGGCATGAAGCCTGCCATCGATCGGGCTGGACGAGGAGCTCTTGTTTACGAAAGCGCCTATCCACTGCTTGGCCATTTCACCGCTAGTGATCGCTTCGAGGGCCGCGGCTTCCTTCGGGTTCAGTTGTTTTGGCACAGGCGTTTGGATCAGGTCGCGCAAGCCATCGAAAAGAGGGTCGACATAGATGGTTCGGACAGGCGCGCCCGCCGGGGTCAGGCAGTGCTGTATACCTGCCGGGATGATTGCGGCTTCGCCACGGGCCAGTCGTAACGGGTGTGGTCCCCCGATCGCGCAGTCAACCTCGAGCGCGAGGCTGACCTGATGCGCCACATGGCTGTGCAGCCGGTTCTCGCCAGTATGCGCATCAAGGATCGCCCAGCCCAAGCCGAGCGTCATACGTCCCAACCAAGGGGTTCCTTTTCGGCTCAATGCATCGTCATGCCGGCAGGCGGTTCGAGCTGGCCCAGCCAAGCCACAAGGCCAAGGATCAGCAATGCCGCCGCACCTTCCATGGCCATTGATTTGCGCAAAGCGGTTACCGCGTCGACAGTGTCGCCCATTTCAAGGCCAATTCCGAGCTGCGGCGTCAGGCGCCAGCGGTTCTGCGCCGCAAGCGCAAGCATGAGCCCGACAAGCCCGACTTTTCCGAGCAAAAGCTGGCCGTAGGTTGTCGTGAAAAGCAAGGCGAGCCGCTCGGGGCCGACCAGGATGAAGCTGTTGATCAGCCCGGTGACGATAATCAGCGCGACGGAGACGGTGCCAACCCTGGCAAAATGATCGAGCGATCGGTGTGCTGTTTTCAGTCTGTCACCCCACAGACCATCGGCAGGTGCACGAAGCATCACCGCGAAAGCGGCAATGCCGCCCAGCCACAACGCGGCCGCGATCATATGGACAATATCGCTCACGCGGTGGAGCGCCCCGACGGTCCCCTCGGTGGCACCCGCATGCCCCGTCCAGACGAGCGATGCCAGCGCGATGCAGGCAAGCAGGCCAATGCTCGCGGAGAGCGCAGTCAGTGTCAATTTGTCAGTAAGGCATAACAACAGAGCTATGATGAGCGCGCCAACTCGCACGAGTCCTGCGGCGCCGATCTCGGTTTCCGTCACCAGCATCCAGATCATCTCGGCGCGGACCGACACTATGCTCACGCCATCCATCGCGGCAGCGACCATGAGCATTCCGATGACAGACGCAATGGTGCCGAGCAATGTGATGACCCGGAATAGGATGCGTGCATCGAATGCGACATCGCGCTCACGCTCTATCCGGTTGAGCGCGTACAGGTTGAATGCAGCGAGGCCGACGGTCGCCATCAGGATCGCAAATAGTGCGAGCCTGATGGCGACAAGAAGCGGATCAGCCACAGATTATTTGACCGTGAAGGAAAATTCGCTCCCCATACGGTGCGTGTCTGCACCCGCTGCCGACCATGTGACCTTGTATGTTCCGGGAACTAGTGCCGTTTTCGGCATTAGCATCATCGATTTTCCATCCTTGCCCATCATCGAGCTGAAGGCGATCTTCATTGGCGCATGGTCTTTCATCCCGGGCATGCCTGTCATCAGCAGTTCAGTCTTCATGGTCGATGCTATGATTTTTTCGTTGAAGATCAGGTTGATCGACTTGACGTTGGCCTTCGAAACTGTGGCGTTTGCAGCCGGCGTCGAGGACACAAGTTTCGCATGAGCGAACGCCATGCCTGGGATGGAAGCCAGTGCAAGGCCGGCAAGAGTGAAAGCAAGGGCAGGTCTACGCATGTTAAGTCTCCAATAAATTGCGTTCGGTGATACATACGCATGTGATCGCCTTGCCCCTCACGGCGAAACGGAATGAGGGATGTTTTGCGCCGGCGCGTATAGCAGGAGGAACGGATTTGAATGAGGACATGATGGAAGACTTGCTGAAACAATTGAGGCGCGCACCTCCGTCGGGCTTGCTCGAGGGCTTTGATGATCGCGTGATGGCGACACTCGCAGTGCGCAAGCGCGAGGTCAGCGGCGCGCAGCGCTTAATGGCGCTTGCTGCTATGGTGTCGCTCGGTGGAGGGGCCTTTGCCGGCATGGCTATGGGCGAACCCGTCCAAGCGGCTCGCCCCTTGTCGCCCTTTGCGCCTATGACCGCTTTGGCACCATCGGCCCTGCTGGATCCGCGCTGATCATGGGGTCTCGGCGGATATTGCTCATTGCGCTCATTGCATTTGCCTCCGCGATCGCTGGCGTGTTTGTCGGGCGTCTCATTTCTGAGCAGCCCAGGGCAAATGAAACCGAGCTTCACGCTGTGTTGCACAAGACGCTTAAGTTGACCCCGCAGCAACATGGCAAGATCGACGCGATCGAAGCGCGCTACGCGGTTCGGCGAAAGGCGCTCGAGTTCGAGATGCGGGCCGCAAATGCACGATTGGCGGAAGCGATTGAGGAGGAACATGGCTACGGTCCCAAGGTCACCGCCGCAATCGACCACAGTCATACGGTCATGGGAGCACTGCAAAAGGAGACCCTGGAACATCTTTTCGCCATGCGAGAGGTCCTGAATCCCGAACAGGCGAAAATGTTCGACAGCACCGTGGTCAAAGCCCTGACCGCCGATGCGCGGTGACGCTCGACCTTTCGCAATGTGACGATCAGGAACTGGCGAGCCTTGCCGTCGCTGGTCAGGGCCAGGCGTTTCGCGAATTGATGCGCCGCTATAGAGACCCGCTCTACCGGCTGATCCGGAACAATGTCGGCGATCCGGAAGAGGCGACCGATTTGCTGCAGGAAAGCTTTGTTTCGGCGTTTGCGGCCATTCATCGTTATGACGCCGAGCGCCCTTTCCGATTCTGGCTGTCGCGCATAGCCTTGAACAAATGCCGTGACTGGGCGCGCAGGCGCGCGGTTCGCTCGTTCTTCTCTTTCGCGCGCCCGATCGAAGCCGACGAGGATTTTCAAAGCGAGGCTCCGGGGCCGGGCCGCGAAGCCGAAAGCCGCGCAGAACTTGCTCGCGTCGAGAAGGCCATTGCCGCCTTGCCGCACCCGTTACGTGAAGTGCTGACGCTGCGCACGATCGAAGAACACAGCCAGGCAGAGGCTGCCGCGATCTTGGGGGTCAGCGAGAAAACTGTCGAAACAAGACTTTACCGCGCGCGCGCGCAACTGAAGGCGCAGCTGGCGGGAACTTTAGAGAATGCCGAGTCTTAGCCGTGAGCACATTCCCATGAATCTGGCTTATTGGAGCAAATAATGGCAACGCGTCATCATCAACCATCGCCCGAGCATGCCGACCACGAGGATACGCCAGCGGAACGCAAGAGCGGCAACAGCTATTTGACGCTCAGCTTCGAACTCGCTGCCGACTTTCTCGTGATGTTCTTCGTGATGTACGCGATGATCGCCACGCTCGATCATTTCTACTTCAACATCGGCAATGTCTACATGACGATGATGATGGTCGCGCCGATGGCGCTTCTGATGCTTGTTTTCATGCGCCATATGTTCCGCTCGAAGCGGGGAAATCTCCTCGTCACGGTCATCGCGATTGCCATTTTCGCCGCAGGGTGGATCGGCATGCGGACCCAGGCCGGAGTAGGCGACGCGCAATTTGTTCGCTCGATGATTCCTCACCATTCGGGCGCGATATTGATGTGCCGCGAGGCGAAGCTATCCGACCCTGAGCTGGTGCAGCTATGCCGCGACATCATTGCGGCGCAGGACCGCGAAATCGGTTAGATGAAACGCATTCTTGAGCGACTTTAGCGTGAGGACCTGGACCCGTCGCAGAAAGATGGTTTTGATATGAGGGGAAGATGACCGCGCTGCGTATACTCAGGTGATAAGCCTTATTTTCAAACCGGACGAATTATGAACATCGACAGACGAAAATTCATCGGCACGGCTGCCGTTGGCGGAACTGCGGCAGCCTTTGCGAGCTGGGTTCCGGCTTGGGCGCAACCGGTTTCCGGAGGGATCACTGCCCCGCTTCCGACAGTTTCGGGGACCGATATCAGTCTGCGGATCGCCCGCCAGACCATGCGCGTCGATGGCAAGGTAAGCCGCGCCATCGGCATCAACGGCACGGTCCCGGCACCACTGATCCGGTTGCGCGAAGGGCAAAATGTTCGCTTGTCGGTCACGAATGATCTCGATGAGGATAGCTCGATTCATTGGCATGGCCTCATCTTGCCGTTTCAGATGGATGGAGTGCCGGGTGTCAGCTTTCCCGGGATCAAGCCGCGTTCGACCTTCGTCTATGAGTTCCCGGTGATTCAGTCGGGGACCTACTGGTATCACAGCCATTCGGGCTTGCAGGAACAGCTCGGCCATTATGGGCCGATTGTCATCGATCCCAAAGGTACGGACCCGATTGCCTACGATCGTGAGCATGTCGTTGTGCTTTCCGATCATAGCCAGCTCTCGCCCGAAGCGATCTTTCGCAAGCTGAAGGTCAATCCCGGGCACTTCAACATGCAAAAGCAGACGCTTGGCGGTCTGCTGGCAGGCAAGGATCAACCGCTCAAAGAGCGGATCGATTGGGGCAAGATGCGAATGGATCCGACCGACATCGCCGATGTCAACGGATCGACCTATACTTTCCTTGTCAACGGCTATGGCCCCAAGGACAATTGGACAGCATTGTTTACGCCCGGCGAGCGGGTGCGGCTGCGGATCATCAACGCCGCCGCCATGTCGATATTCAATGTGCGCATCCCTGGGCTGCGGCTCACGATCGTGCAGGCCGACGGTCTCAATGTGCGTCCGGTCGAGGTCGACGAATTCCAGATCGGGGTTGCCGAAACCTATGACGTGATCGTGACGCCGACCGACGATCGCGCCTATACGCTGGTGGCCGAAGCGAATGATCGTTCGGGCATGGGCCGCGCCACATTGGCGCCGCGCGCCGGCATGTCCGCACAAGTGCCACCATTGCGCGAACGACCGCTGGCGACGATGAAAGACATGGGCATGGGCGACATGGACATGTCCGGCGGTGCCACAGCGGGAGCGGACCATTCGGGCATGGCGATGGGTGCGATCGCGGCCGATTGCTCGCCCGAGCATGCCAAAATGGGCCATTGTACACCGTCTGATGCGGCAGCGCCTGCAGTCGACCATAGCGCGATGGGCCATGGTGCGGGCGGCATGAGCCATAGCATGCGCGATTTCAGCGTGGCACCGCAGGTCAAAAGGGACCCGAGCGTTCAGACCATCTCGCCGATGCCTGTCGACCGCATGGGCGAGCCGGGGCAGGGCCTCGAGAATGTTGGCCACAAGGTGATGACCTATCATGATCTGGTAGCGCTCGACCGAAATCCCGATGTGCGCGCACCCGAACGCTCGCTCGACATTCACCTGACCGGCAACATGGAGCGCTTCATGTGGTCGTTCGACGGGATCAAGATGTCGGACTATCACGAACCCATCCCCTTCATTGAGGGCGAGCGTGTCCGGATCAATCTCATCAACGATTCGATGATGAGCCACCCGATCCATTTGCATGGCCATTTCTTCGAACTGGTGACGGGGAAAGGCGATTATGCACCAAGAAAGCATACGGTGCTCGTCCAGCCCGGCGGCAAGGCGAGTTTCGATTTCACAGCCGACGCGCTAGGCGACTGGGCGTTCCACTGCCATTTGCTGTATCACATGCACGCCGGGATGATGCGCGTTGTCAGCGTCCGGCCACGGGGAGAAGCGCAATGAGCGTTTCTCGCCTGCTGCTCGCCAGCGCTGCCGTGCTCGCATTCAACGCGCCCGCCTTCGCGCAGTCGGTGCAGGGCATGGACCATTCTTCGATGCCCGGTATGCAGAAGCCAAAAAAACCCGCGAGTAAGCCTGCAAAGCCGGTCGTCAAGGCGCCGCCTGCCCCATCGCGCCCGTCGCCCCAGCCTGTCGGTGATCCGGACGCTATGCAAAACATGGATCATAGCTCAATGCCGGGAATGACCGACCGGTCTGGAGAGCAAGGCGCGCAATCCGACTGCCCGCCCGAGCACGCGAAGATGGGGCATTGCACACCTGCAAACGACCCGAATGCAGAGGAGAAATCGCCGCCGGAACCGGCGAGAGGACATGATGCTATGCCGGGCATGACCATGGGGGGGAGTTCGCCAGCCTCAACTGTCGCCGACCCTGACTGCCCTCCGGAACATGCGAAAATGGGCCATTGCACGCCCAAAGCAGCGGTCTCGCCTGAAATGAATAAGGACGGGGCCGCGACAGGCACCAATCTCGAGCCGGGCAACGCCCCAGCGCCCGCGCCGCCGTCGGACTGGTATGCTGACCGCATTTTCCCGCAGGAAGAGATGGCGCGGGCGCGCGATGCTATGATGAAGGAGAGCGGCGGTACGACGTTCCGCTACCTCTCTTTCGATCTGGCGGAATATGTCGTCCACAAGGGCAAGGACAGTTACCGCTGGGAGGGCGAAGCCTGGTTTGGGGGCGACATAAATCGTTTTGTGTTCAAATATGAAGGAGAGGGCGAGTTTGGAGGCCCGCTCGACGACTTGGAACTGTCCGGGCTGTATTCGCGCGCTGTCTCCCCTTATTGGAACCTTCAGGCAGGCATTCGCTATGACCTGAAGCCAGACCCTTCGCGCACCTATGCCGTGGTCGGTGTCGAGGGACTTGCACCCTATTGGTTCAAGGTTTCTGCAGCCGCCTTTCTTTCGAACAAAGGTGAATTGCGCGGGCGTCTCGAAGGATATTATGACCAACGCATCACGCAAAAACTGATATTGCAGCCGCGGTTGGAGGCAAATCTGTCGGCGCAAACGATCCGCGAGCTCGGCGTGGGGGCCGGCCTGTCAAATCTGGAGCTTGGCGCGCGCCTGCGCTATGAAATCAAGAAGGAATTCGCGCCCTATATCGGATTTGAGTGGGTCCGGCAGTTTGGCGAGTCAGCTCGTTTCACCCGTGCCAACGGCGGGCAGGTATCTGATCCGCACTTTGTGATGGGTGTGCGTGTCTGGTTCTGAGGCGTCAGTGAAAGGAACGGGGTAGTATATGCCTATGGCGCGTCGCCTCCACATTGGCGCGAGCAAGGTGCACAAGTGGCTGTCGCTCATCATCGGTGTTCAGTTGCTGCTCTGGTTTGCCAGCGGCGCATTGATGAGCTTCTTGCCGATTGAAAAGGTGCGCGGCGAGCAAATCATTGCTCGCGACCGAGTAGAAGCGATCCCTGCTGGCTTGCCCTTGATTGCGCCAGACAGGATTGTGGTCAACGCCGATGGGCCGGTGGAATCGATGACCTGGCGAATGCTCGACGGCAATGCTGTTGCCGAAGTCACTACACCCAAAGGCCTGACGCTGTTCCATGCTGAAACCGGTCGGATGCTGCCCCCTGTGGATAAAGCGCTGGCAACGAGAATCGCGCAAAACGCTTGGAAAACGGGCCCGTTCGCTGTCAGCAAGGCTGCTCGGGTCACGCGTGAGAGTCCGGAATATCGTGGCGCGCTTCCGGCTTGGCGCGTCGAATTCAATGACCCTGACCAGACAAGTATTTTTGTGGCAGCCGAAAACGGGCGGATCACCGCCGTCCGCACGGGCACCTGGCGACTCTACGATTTCTTCTGGAGCCTGCACATCATGGACTGGAAGAAGCATGAAGATTTCAACACCCCCTGGCTGCTTGCCTTTGCCCTTGGCGGTCTGGCGCTCGGCATAGCGGGCACGATTTTGTTGATCATGCGCTGGCCGCTCCGCCGGAGAAGGCGGGAGACATGAAACTGCTGGCCGTGCTTCTGCTCACCCTTGGGCTTGTTTTTGAGGCAGGGCCAAGCTGTGCGACACCAGCGCAGACCAGCATGGTGCCGGTGGCGATCGATTGCTCGGGCATGGGCGACTCCGATCGTTCGACGCCGGATAGCAACGGCAAGGATATGGTCACGGCCTGTCATGCCTGCATGCCGCGCATGGCCGACGCGCCGAGCCTATCCCGAAGCCCGGTCTGGAAAGATGTTGTGCCCATGGTGGAGTTGCAGAATGCAATCACGGGGACTGCTTTGAAACCTCCGACACCGCCTCCGCGCCAACCGGATCTGCTAAATCTTTCAACCTGATCACGGAGTAAAATCATGAAGACCAAATATTTGCTTGGCGCGCTCGCGCTCACCATGTCCACGACGGCTTTTGCCGCCGAACCGGCCCCTACTCCCAAGAAGGAGTGTTGTTGCTGCAAGAAGGACGAACAGGGCAAAATGGCCTGTTGCAAGGACAAGGCCGAAAAAGCCGACGACGATCACGCCAGCCATGATATGGATGGTATGAAGGACAAATAGGCCAAAGATTGTCGCGCGGGGGGCGGCTATTTGTCCCCCGCGTCCAATCTGAAAGAAAGAAATCTCCATGCGAAAACTTATTCTTGCGCTCGCGCTGGCAGGGGCTCCTGCGATAGCGTCGGCCGCCGCAGTCATGCACCGGGACCCGGGATGTGGCTGTTGCGAAAAATGGGCGGCACAGGTCAAAGCGGCGCTCGGACGACCCTTGAAGGTGGTGGACGATTCCAACCGCGCGGCGCTGCAAAAGAAGCTGGGCATATCCCCCACGCTTCAGTCCTGCCATACCGCGATCATCGATGGTATCGCCTTTGAAGGCCATGTCCCGATTGAAGATATGAAGCGGATACTGGCTGCCAAACCCAAGGGTGTGACGGGTCTTGCCGTCGGCGGGATGCCGCTTGGTTCGCCGGGGATGGAAGTGCCAGGGCAAAAACCCCAGCCTTTTGTCGTTTATTCTTTCGGTGCCGCGGGCCAGAAAATTTACGCGCGGCATTGAACGGGTTTGTGTCTACGTTCGACCGGGGAACTCCTTATGCCCCCCAAAGCCCATGCGCATGGCGGATATAAGCTGGTTTCCAAACCCGTTGCCTCTTCTGGATTGATAGCGGGCGAACAAGGCTGATGCCAGCGCAGGGGTGGGGATGTTGCTTTCGATGGCATCGTGGAGCATCCATCGCCCCTCGCCGGAATCCTCAATACGACCAGCGAATGCCGATAGCTCCGGGTCGCTGTTGAGCGCAGCAGCTGCGAGATCAATGAGCCAGGACGAGATGACGCTCGAACTGCGCCACGCGTCGGCTATCGCATCGAGCTTCAGGTCAAATTTCTCGCTCGCCGGTGATGCCGAATTTGCCGTTGCCTCAAGGAGATCGAAACCCTCAGCGATCGCCTGCATCATGCCATATTCGATTCCGTTATGGACCATCTTCACAAAGTGACCCGAGCCGGAGGCGCCAGTTGATCTGCCCCCTTCTGAGTGGCCCAATTTCTATTTTAGAATTGGTCACGAAGGAGGAATGGAATGGCGAGGAAGCACAAGCCGGAAGAGATCATCGGCAAGCTGCGTGAAGCGGAGATCGTGCTGGCGCAGGGCGGAACGGTGGCGGATGCATGTCGCCGGATTGGCGTCACCGAGCAGAGCTACTACCGCTGGCGCAAAGAGTATGGCGGCCTGAAGATGGATCAGGCCCGGCGCATGAAAGAGCTGGAGAAGGAGAACGCTCGGTTACGACGGGCGGTATCGGACCTAACCCTGGACAAGCTGATTTTGCAGGAGGCTGCCCGGGGAAACTTCTGAGCCCCGCGCGCCGCAGGCGCTGTATCGATCATATCCGGGGCATAATGCCGGTGTCCGAGCGGCGGGTCTGCCGTGTGCTGGGGCAACATCGTGAACACTCGCGCCAACCCATGAGCCGAACTCTGCGCCACTAAAACCAATCACTTCACCGATGGCGGGCAACATAAATATTGCAAGGGTGCCGCAGATTGTTACGAGTGCGATTGCGTACGCCATGTCGAGGGTGAGTTCGTCGGGCGTGAGCGAGTCGGGAACCGACGCATTGTCGTCGCCGCGCTTCACGTACGGCCCGTACTTTCCGGGCTTCACCGCCACCACTTCACCGGTGGTCGGGTCGGCGCCCAGCGTGAACGAGTTGATCTCGGCGGCGTCGATGTCGGCGATGTTCATCTCGATGAGAC
>JALREL010000050.1 GCA_023262005.1 Sphingorhabdus sp.
CCCGGTCAGGATCGTGATCACGTGCGGCGTGTTGTACTGCGGGTGGATCTTCGAGAACATCGCCGGCAGCAGCCCGTCGCGGCTCATCACAAAGAAGATGCGGGTTTGGCCGAACATCATCATCAGGATCACCGAAGGCAGTGCGATACCGGCGGCAATCGCCACAAGGTCACCAGCCCAGCCCTGGCCGATTTCGCGAAGCACGAAGGCCAGCGCGTCATCCGACTGCGCGAGCGATCCGCCCGGCTGCGCCCCGATGGTACCAATGGCACCAGCCGCGACGAGCAGGTAGATGATGGTGCAGAAACCCAGCGAGCCGATGAGGCCGATGGGGATGTTCCGCTGCGGGTTGATGGTTTCTTCCGCCGCAGTGGAGACCGCGTCAAAGCCGACATAGGCGAAGAAGATCGATGCCGCGGCTGCCGCCACACCCACCGTCACCATATTGTTGGTGATGGGATCGATGACTTCCTTGGCAAAGAAGCCATTGGGGCTGAACGGTTCGAAATTGGCCGCGTCGATGGCTGGAAGGGCGAGGACCAGGAACAGCGCCAGCGCCGATACCTTGATCGCCACAAGCACCGCATTGAAGCGCGCGCTTTCCTTGGTGCCCACAATTAGCAAGGCCATGCAGACCAGACCGATCAGCATCGCCGGAATGTTGATCAGGCCCGGATCATCATCGAACGGGCCTTTGACGAAGGTATTGGGGATTGTGATACTGAATATCTCCTCCGCCAGTTTGACCATGTAGCCGGACCAACCGACCGAAACCGCAGAGGCAGCAATGGCATATTCCAGCACCAGCGCCCAACCGACGATCCAGGCGACAATCTCGCCAAAGGTCGCATAGCTGTAAGTATAGGCAGAGCCCGAGACCGGCACCATCGAGGCCAGTTCCGAATAACAGAGTGCCGCCAGCGCGCAGACCACGGCGGCGATGACAAAGCTGATCATCATCGCGGGACCGGCCTTATTGGCGGCTTCGGCTGTCAAAACGAAAATGCCGGTGCCGATAATGGCACCAATGCCGAGCATGGTTAGCTGCAAGGCTCCAAGCGTACGCGTGAGCGATTTCTTCTCGGCTGTTGCCAAAATCGCATCAAGCGGTTTTACGCGCCCGAAAATCATAAGATTCTCCCCAATATTTATATCTGGGGCCGAACCTAGTGCCTAATTGAGCTTGCGCAACAAAATTTCACCGCAACAGCATGGGACCCAAGGCTTTTCCACCAAAAAGGTGGACGTGCAGGTGCGGAACTTCCTGATGGCTGTTGATCCCTGCATTGGCGAGCAGGCGGTAACCCGGTGCCACCAGACCCTGTTCGCGCGCGACATGGCCAACAGCACGGATAAAACCGGCAATCTCTGCCTCGCTGGCTTTGGCGCTGAAATCATCCCAACTGACATAGGCGCCCTTGGGAATCACAAGGATATGGATCGGCGCCTGCGGGTTGATATCGTGAAAGGCGAGCGCCCATTCATCCTCATACACCGTGCGATTGGGAATTTCCCCGCGCAGGATTTTTGCGAAGATATTCTGGTCGTCATACGGCAAGGTGGCATCAACGGGCACGCTTCATCCTTTCCTGCTGGCTTTTTCCTCTATCCCCGAAACGCCTTCGCGGCGTTCGAGCTCGCTAAGCACATCGTCCATGCTGAGCCCTGCGTCGGCGAGCAAAATGCTGAGATGGAAGAGCAGGTCGGCGGCCTCGCTGGTCAGCTTTTCCGGACCTTCATGCAGCGCGGCGATGATGGTTTCAGTGGCTTCTTCGCCCACTTTTTGCGCAATCTTGGCCGTGCCCTTGGCGAAAAGCGAGGCGACATAGCTTGACGACGGATCCGCGCCCTTGCGCGCCTTGATGACCGCTTCCAACCGTTCGATACGCGGGTCCATCAGCGCCCCCTGCCCTGCAATTTCATGACCATCGGCTTTTCATCCTCGGGGATCAGCCCTTCCAGCACCCGCCAGAAACCGGTGACCGATTCCTGCCCGGCAGCCGCATAGGCCGCGGAGAGCCCGGTGCGCAAGGTTTCGAAAAGCTGCGCCTCAAACGCTAGTCCGCTCTCGGTCAGCCGCAGCAATTTCTGCCGCCGATCCTGTTCGCCCGCGCGGGTTTCGACAAGGCCCTTGGCGGAAAGATCATTGAGCACACGGCCGAGCGACTGCTTGGTGATCGATAATATCTTCAACAGCGCGTTCACCGGCAAATCGGGCTGGCGCGCAATGAAATAGAGCGCACGATGGTGCGCCCTGCCAAAGCCATGCTCCACCAGCAGCTCATCGACCGAGCGCGTCAGGCGCGTATAGCCGAAATACAGGAGCTCAACACCACGCCGCACTTCGTCTTCGCGCAGGAAGAGCGGGGAGGCAGCGGGCGTGAACAGCTCGTTCGAAGAAGATGGGACAGCCATGTTGACGTATCTTGACGCAGCCCATAACTAAGTGCAAGCATTTCCTGAACGCCGCCAATTTCGTAATTTTATTTCAAAATGGATTTCCGCATGTCCCAGTCCGCCCTGCCCAAACTCGAACGGCTTCCGCACCCATCGCCGGTCGCGGATGATGTGCGCGCGGGGCTGATCGCCGATCCGGGCTTCGGGCGGGTTTTCACCGACCATATGGTCACGATCAAATATAGCGAAGGGCAAGGATGGCACAGCGCCACGCTTGGTCCGCGCGGTCCTTTGACGCTCGATCCCGCCACTGCCGTGCTGCATTATGCGCAGGAGATTTTTGAAGGCCTCAAGGCGTATCGCCTTGCCGATGGCAGCATGGCGCTTTTCCGCCCGGATGCAAATGCGCGCCGTTTCAACCAGTCAGCGCGGCGGTTGGCGATGCCCGAATTGCCCGAAAGCCTGTTCATCGATTCGATCAAGGCATTGATCGAGGCTGACAAGGGCTGGTTTCCGCCGGTCGAGGGTGGCTCGATCTATATCCGCCCCTTCATGATCGCGAGCGAGGTATTCCTGGGCGTAAAGCCCTCTTCCGAATATCTGTTCATGATTATCTGTTCGGCAGCGGGCAATTATTTCAAGAGCGGCGCACCCGCGATCAAGATCTGGATTTCGGAAAGCTATACCCGCGCTGCCCCAGGCGGCACGGGCGCGGCGAAATGCGGCGGCAATTATGCGGCCAGCCTGATTGCGCAGCAGGAAGCAACCGCCAATGGCTGCGACCAAGTCGTTTTCCTCGACGCCGCCGAGCATCGCTGGGTCGAAGAACTGGGCGGAATGAACATGTTCTTCGTCTTTGATGACGGATCAATCATCACCCCGCCGACCGGTGGAACGATATTGGAAGGCATCACCCGCGCCTCGCTGATCGAATTGGCGCGTGAAGAAGGCCTCACGGTTCGCGAAGAAAATTATGCCATCGATCAATGGCACGCCGACGCCGAAAGCGGCAAACTGGTCGAAAGCTTTGCTTGCGGTACAGCGGCGGTCGTCACCCCGGTCGGCAGCGTGCATGGCGCGCAAGGCAGCTTCACGATCGGCAGCGGCGGACCAGGCCAGCTTACGCAAAAACTGCGCGCAAAATTGGTCGATATCCAGCGCGGTACCGCGCCTGATCCCCATGGTTGGGTCGATCGCATAAATTAAGCGACAGCACGTGTTGCCAAGCGTTTTTAGGACGCTATAAGGCCGCTCTCCCAAGCCCGTGTTGCTTGGTCTGCTGGGGTGTCGCCAAGTGGTAAGGCACCGGTTTTTGGTACCGGCATTCGCAGGTTCGAATCCTGCCACCCCAGCCATTTTCCCGCAAAACTGCGAAACTGAAACGGCACCAGCCTAACTGCGCCCTCATTAATTGCTTGCTATTATATTGTGCACAATATATTTGCTTGATTCTCAATTCAAGGAGCCAGCCATGAACCATCTCTACACTACGAAAGTGACCGCCGTAGGCGGCCGCAGCGGCAGCATCAAAAGCGAAGACGGCATATTGGACCTGCCGCTTGCCATGCCCAAGGAACTTGGTGGCAAAGGCGGCGCCACCAATCCCGAACAACTTTTCGCCGCCGGCTATGCCGCCTGCTTCGAAAATGCCGTCATCCACGTTTCCCGTGCCATGGTTGACAAGGTGCGCGACAACGATATCGAAGTCACCGGTGAAGTTGGCCTGCTGCCCAATGGCGGCGGCGGTTTCAATCTTGCGGTGACGCTCGATGTCGTGATTGCCGGCCTCGAACAGGCGAAAGCGGAAGAGATTGTGCAGGCGGCACATGCGGTTTGCCCCTATTCGAACGCGATCAAGGGCAATGTCGATGTTGCACTTAACGTGACAACCAGGTGAGGTACCAAGGTGGCAGCGAAGAAAAAGGACGACAATCCCCTGCTGCTAGACCTGCAGGTCTGCTTCCCACTTTACGCTGCCACCAACCTGCTCAACCGGCTTTATGGGCCGGTGCTGCGCGAGCTTGGGCTCACCTATCCGCAATATCTGGTCATGCTCGTGCTTTGGGAAGAGCAGCCGCAAACTGTGGGCGCATTGGGTGCGCGGCTATATCTGGATAGCGGCACACTGACCCCCCTGCTCAAGCGGATGGAGGCAGCCGGGCTGGTCAGCCGCACCCGCGACCCCGAAGATGAACGCCGCGTGATGATCGCCCTGACCGGCAAGGGAAGCGCGCTACGCGACAAGGCAATGCATGTGCCCGAAACCATTGCGCAGGGGCGTTCACCTGAAGGCGTTGAGGAACTGCGCGAACATGTGCGACAGCTCGTAGCGCTACTCGCAGATCAAGCTGACCGCGGCTGATGCAGAACAAACTGCTTCAGCCGCACAAACTCACTCCGAAATTCTTCCCCGGATATAGGTGATCTTCACATCGTGGAGCAGCTTCAGGTGCGTAATGGCGAGAACAAGCCACACCGATAGCAGGCTGCCATTCATGATCGAAGTAACCAGTCCATCGCGATAGTTGTAAAAGGTCAGGTAGCTCTCAAACGAGTCGGTCAGCCGCGTCAGGATGACGATGTTCACAATCCCTGCTGCAAGGCCATATTCCAGGCACCGGCTCGACAGGTGCTTGTTCTCGTAATCCTGAAAAATGCGCGGCAGCGATATGGTGACTATGTAGAAATAGGCCACAATCTCCACCACGGGCACCATATACAGGCATAGGACGAACAGGTTCAAACGCTTGTTCTCGCTCGACAACAGCATGATGTTGGCCAGCGGGATGACGTAGAGGAATAGCTTGACGAAGAACCAGGCGACGTAAACCAGGTAGAAACTGGACGCGACTGTATTGTCGATAAAAGCATGGATATTCACGAAGCTGTCCTTAGATTTTTTCGCCGTGCAACCAAGAACGGTTACCGGATAAGGTCATGATAGGCTTGAAGTCGCGATAATTGGACATTTTGACCAGATCGTCCGCAAGCTGATCGAGCACATAGAGTTCGCCATCGACATCCACGGTCAGAACAACATGGGCGTTGCGCGACACGAGATCGTTGCCAACGGTGAGGAACATCTTGTCCTCTGGAATTCCCAAGGCTGCAAGCATGGCCATTTTCAGGATCGCCGAATCTTCGCAGTCACCCGCGCCCAGCGCCAGCGATTCAGCCGGCGAGGCCCAATAATCCGGGCGCCCATAAGTGCGAATATCGTCGGCATAGCGCAGCAGCTTGTTTGCCGTTTTTTGGACATTGGAAATCTGGGCAAGCTTGCCCCCGCCGCTGTTCAATGAAGCGAGAACGGCACGCCGACCTGCTGGCATGGGCTTTCGCGCGTTCATCCAGCGATCCGAATATGGGGTATGGGTGATCCGCACTGCACCTGTCCTGAACAGGCTGATGGAGGAATCACCTTCTGGCCTTGGCGCCGGAATAGAGAGGATTACACACAGCAATGCTGCAATGAGCAGGATGACAATCTGGTTTACGGAAGAGACTAGGTTAAGCGCCGCGTCCGATACCATCGTCATGGTGCGCAAGATTGTGCTGCCAAAGCCAGCATCGTCACTTTGGCCATTTTGCACGGCCAGCCACTCCTCATCAGAGATGGGCAAGCCAACAGGTGACCGGCCCCCACCGAGTGGTCCGTGTTGTTTGTTAGTGCATAATTGCCTCTGGCACCATGGGTGACCGTAGGTGGAGCGAAGCGGAACCGGAGGGCAGCCATGGTGGCGTCGCT
>JALREL010000198.1 GCA_023262005.1 Sphingorhabdus sp.
TATTTCGGCTGGCTACCTCCCGCGCCAGGGCCCGGGACATGCCCGCCACCCCGGCCTTTGCCGCGGCATAGTTCACCTGCCCCGGATTGCCGGTCGCGCCGACAACGCTGGGGATGGTGATGATGCGGCCGAAACGGGCCTTCATCATCGGCTTGGTCGCCGCGCGCATCAGCCGGAATGCTGCTTCGAGGTTGATGCGGATCACCTCTTCCCACTCCTCATCCTTCATCCGCATGGCGAGGTTGTCGCGCGTGACGCCTGCATTGTTCACAAGAATGTCGATTTGGCCCAGCTTTTCGAGTGCGCCGGGTACCAGTGCTTCCACGCTATCCTTGTCGCCAAGGTTGCACGGCACCGCGACATGATCAGCATTTTGGTATTCATTGGCCAGCGACGCTCGAAACGCCTCCAGTTTCTCGACATTGCTGCCCGAAACCGCGAGCCGTGCCCCCTGCCCCGCCAGCGCTGCGCAAATCGCGCTGCCAATTCCGCCCGAAGCGCCCGTCACAAGCGCCGTCATGCCTGAGAGATCGAACATCTTATTCTCCTGTGAAAACCGGTGCGCGCTTTTCGATGAAGGCGTTGATCGCCTCATCATTGTCGCGGGTGTTATGTGCCAAGCTCTGCATTGCGGCTGACATTTCGAGGATATTCTTGAGGTCCGCCATCTGCCCTTCGCGCAACAGGCGCTTGGTCATGCGCACGGCGTGCGGGGGATTGGCGGCAATCTTGGCGGCGATTTCACGCGCCTTTGCAAGCAGGTCGGCATCGGGCACAACATGGCTAACCAAACCAATCTTGAGCGCTTCGGCCGCATCGATCATTTCACCGGTCAGCGCCAGTTCGGTCGCGCGGCTGAAGCCGACGATACGCGGCAGCAACCACGCACCACCATCGCCCGGAATGATGCCAAGCTTGACGAAGCTCTCGGCAAACTTGGCGCTTTCTGCCGCGACGCGCACATCGCACATCGTCGCAAGGTCCAGCCCGGCACCAATGGCGTGGCCATTCACGGCAGCCACCACAGGCACTTCCAATGCCTGGAACATCAGCGGCAGGCGCTGAATACCATATTTGTAATTGCGCCGTGTCTCGACCGGATTGCCCGAACGCAGTCCGCCGCTATCGGGGCGCATCTGTTTCAAGTCTCCGCCAGCCGAAAAAGCTGTTCCTGCGCCGGTCAGGATGACGCAACGCACCGAAATATCGCGGTCTGCTTCTTCAAATGCTTTGCACAACGCATCGACGACGCCGACGTCGGAAATCGGATTGCGCTTTTCCGGCATATTCAGGGTGATGGTCAGGATTGATCCATCGCGTTCTTGCAGCAACATGGCTTAGAGCTCCTTCAGGGCAGCTTCGATATCGTCCATCGAAATGATGCTGGTGGTTGCAACTTCATCACCCGCGCTGCGTTTGACCATCGGCGAAAGAACCTTTCCGCCAAACTCATAGAAATGCGTCACACCGGCATCGCGCATCGCAATCGCCGATTCCCGCCAGCGCACGCGCCCGGTAACCTGCTCGACCAGAAGCTTGCGAATTCCATCGGGCTCCGAAGCAGGCGCAGCGAGCACATTGGCAAATACCGGCACATAGGGTGCATTGATCGTGGTTTGCCCAAGCGCATCCGCCATGCGGTCAGCTGCAGGCTGCATCAGCGGGCAATGGAATGGTGCGGAAACCGGAAGGAGAATGCCGCGCTTGATGCCATGGTCTTTGACCAGCTCCACCGCGCGGTCAATCGCGCCCTTATGGCCCGAAATCACAACTTGCGTCGGGTCATTGTCATTGGCGACGGTGCAGGTTTCGCCCTGCGCGGCGGCAGACGCAAGCGCCTCTGCCTTTTCGATATCGGCGCCGAGCAAAGCAGCCATTGCGCCCACGCCGACAGCGACTGCGGCCTGCATCGCCTGCCCGCGCAGCTTGAGCAACTTGGCGGTGGTCGCAAGGTCAAAAGCACCCGCCGCGCATAGAGCCGTATATTCCCCGAGGCTGTGACCAGCGACGAAATGCGCCTTTTCGGAAAGCTTCACACCGCCTTCCTTCTCCAGCACACGCAAAGTCGCGATGGCGTTGGCCATGATCGCGGGCTGCGCATTTTCGGTGAGAGTCAGGTCGGCTTCGGGGCCTTCGCACATAAGCTTGAACAGGCTTTGCCCCAATGCGTCGTCGACTTCCTGGAACACCTCACGTGCAACCGCGCTCGCCTCGGCCAGTGCATTGCCCATGCCGACAGCCTGGCTGCCCTGCCCTGGAAAAATAAATGCCCGCATGTTTGCTCCCTCATGCAATTCGTCGTTTCTTGCCGCCTATGGCCGGATGGCGAACGATGCAAGCATGAGTGCGTATCAGGGAATGATAGTTGTGAACAAATAGACCCCGAAGATAACGAGATGTACCACGCCCTGCAGGATCGTGGTCTTGCCGGTCGCCAGCGCCTGCGCGCTGACGAGCAAGGTCAACATCAGCAGCACCATCGATTTGCTATCGAGACCCAGCGCAATAGGCATTGCCATGGCAATCGAGAGGGCAGCGACAGCAGGAATGGTTAGCCCGATCGTGGCCAAGGCGGAACCCAGCGCCAGATTAAGGCTGGTCTGCAGCCGATTGGCGAGTGTCGCCCGAACGGCAGCGACACTTTCTGGCAAAAGCACCAAAGCCGCAATTATCACCCCGACAAGTGCACGCGGGGCACCCCATTCAGCTACGATTTGCTCGACTGGATCGGCCAACTGCTTTGCCAGCAAAACAACGGCAACAAGGCATGCAATCAAAAGCATGAAGGAAAAAAGCGCCACGCGGGCGGTAGGCCGCTCTGCATGCTCATCGACATTGGCCGCCTTTTCCTTGGGCGGAAGGAAATAATCCCTGTGGCGCACCGTCTGAACCGCGACAAATGTACCGTACAGGATTACAGAGATGATCGCGACGAATGCCAGTTGCGATGTTGAATAGACCGGCCCCGGTTCGGAAACGGTGTAATTGGGCAAGACCAGGCTGAAAACGGTTAGCGCCGATAATGTGGCAAGCGATGCGCTGACGCCTGTTTGCTGGAAACTTTGTTCCCGGTGCCGCAATCCACCAATCAACAAACAAATGCCGACCAATCCATTGAGGATGATCATCACTGCAGCAAAAACAGTATCGCGCGCCAGTGTGGCCGCGCCCTCACCAGCAGCGGACATCAGGGTGATTATCAAACCAAGCTCGATCACCGTCACCGCAAGCGCAAGCACCAGTGTCCCGTAAGGTTCGCCGATCCGATGCGCCACGAGTTCGGCATGATGCACCGCCGCGATAACCGCGCCAGCGAGCAGGATGCCAATCAATGCAACGGGCATAGACGCGGTCAGGCTCGCGAGAACTGCGGTCAATGCAAGCGCTGGAACTAGCCAGACCCAGTTGGATAGCCATTTTCCAAAAGTGCCCTGCATTGCGCCAATGTAGGCGACAAAGCCCGAAATGAAAGAGTTCGCTCAAGCTTTTGGTCAACCCATTGGCGGTAAGCATCTGCTTATGCAGCGCGTATCAGCAATTGTCGGATGGACAGATGGCGTGAGGCGTCACCAGTTGCGGGAAGGACCAATTCCGAAACGGAGACCGATATGCCAAACCCTGCCCTTCCCAAACGCTGGGATCCTATCGTCAAGCTGACACACTGGGGCGTTGCTGCCGCAGTCCTTGCCAACGCGATTTTCACCGAAGAGGGCTCCGGATGGCATGTCTGGGTAGGATACGCCCTCGCCGGATTGCTGTTGCTGCGCTGGCTTTGGGGATTTGTCGGCACCCGTAATGCGCGCTTTTCGGCATTCCCGCCCAACCCATTCCGGGCTGTGCGTTACTTCGCCAGCGCACGAAGCGGTGAGGCACAACATCATACATCGCATAATCCGCTCGGGACGATGATGGTATATGCGCTCTGGGCGTGCCTCGCGCTGATCATCGGCAGCGGGATTGCAATGTCAGGGCCGCCGCCTGCCAATCCGAACGTCCGCGAAGTCGGCGAAGCCTATGAAGCAGCTTCTTACCAAGTCGGGAACGAAGAAGAATCGGAGGAAGAAGAAGAAGAGCATGAGGGCGACGAAGGCGGTGAGGAACTCATGGAGGAAGTCCACGAAACCGCGGTGAACCTGCTTTATGCGCTGATCGCTCTGCACATTTTGGGTGTCCTGTTCGAAACAATGCGGCATGGTCGCGGCACATTGGGGGCAATGATTCCCTTCACGAACCGAAAGAAGCAATGACGGATAAAGTCGCCAATCCAGTAACGACCGGCCCCGCAAGGGCCGGTCTCGTTGCGATCATTGTCGGCATTCAGGCAGTTGCGGCCATTTTCTTCATAGCTGATGCCATCGGCGATCTTGCTGCGGGCGAGATGGATTTTCACATATTGATCGAGGCATTGATTGCCTTTGCCTTGCTTGCGGGTGTTGGCATTGGCGCCTGGATGGCGAGGCGGCTGCTGGCCGAAGCACAAGAACGGGAGCGGATTTTGACAATCGCTTCAGGCGCGCTTACCGATCATATCCAGATGCGCTTTCGCGACTGGAAACTGACAGATGCCGAAGCCGAAGTGGCACTGTTCGCCATAAAGGGTTGCGACGCCGCCGAGATAGCCCGATTACGTGGCGCCGCGCAGGGCACCGTCCGCGCCCAGCTGAGCCATGTCTATGCCAAGTCCGGCGTTGCGACACAGGCCGAGTTGGTCAGCCTGTTCATTGACGATCTGCTGCAGGTGGATTTGCGCAATCCCGTTTAGCCAACAGTGCCGAACGGGACGATCTTGTTTTCGATATCGTGTCCGATATCCGCTTCGCCAAGAAATGGTATCCTGAAGCGCGCGCACCAACGCTGTGCAATTTCCTCTGCCGTCTCGCCAAAGGGGCGGTCATTTTCTGGCACATCGCTAACCCGGCCAAGCCGCAGCCCGGCAAGACCTGCGTCCTTCAAATGCTCCCCGACATGGAAAAAGGCGCGGTCGAAAGCGTAGAGATATTCGCTGACCTCCTCGACCATCAACACATGCCCTTTGAGGTTTGGCATCAGGGGCGTTCCGACGAGCATGGCGAGCGTCATCAGGTTGAATGCGACATAACTTCTGCCACTTTCAATATTTGATTCCAGAGACTTAGTGTCGCCTTTTACCAACCAGTATAAAGACCGCTTGACCGCGCCGTCGCCACCGTCTCGGCGAATATCCGTCGGCATCGGGCCATGGACAGGCCAACCAATCCCGGCCTTGTAGAGCGCTGCCAAAAGGTTGCCCTGATCGCTATACCCCAAATAGGTTTTCGACCGCGCAGGTGCCTTGAGCTGCCGAACAGCCTCCTCGGCAATCCGGCATGCGCCATAGCCTCCGCGCACAAACCAGATGGCGTCGAATGCGGGATCGTTGGCAAGGCGCACAAAGGCTTCCAGCCGCTGCTCGTCAGTACCCGCGAAATGGCCATTTTCGATGAAACATTGCTCATCAAAGACTAGTTCGGCCTCCGGATGGCTGTGCGCGGCGAGTGTGATTACCCGCGCAGCATCGTCTCGGGTAAAAGGGGTTGATGGTGCGCAAATGCTGATCCTCATTGTCCCTCCACCGATAAGCGATTGCCAAAATTGCCCCTGCGCAATAGCGGGGCCGGATGTCAAAAAACAAATCCTATTTCTTTTGCGGTATTGGCGGCTCGGGAATGTTGCCACTCGCGAATATCGTGCGCGATGGCGGGGCGCAGGTTGCAGGATCGGATCGTGCGCTCGATCAAGGTCGTCTCGCCCCAAAGTTCGAATGGCTGAAAAGCCTCGGCATCGATATCTTCCCGCAAGACGGCAGCGGCCTGAAAAGCGCAGACCAGATTTTGGTCGCTTCTGCCGCGGTTGAAGACAGCGTTCCCGATGTAGCAAAGGCAAAGGAAATGGGCTGCGCACGCATGACCCGCGCCGCGCTGCTGGCCGAACTGTTCAACGCGGCACCGCGCTCCGTCGCGGTCGGAGGGACCAGCGGCAAATCGACCGTCACCGGCATGATCGGCTGGATCCTGACCGATGCAGGTTTGGACCCAACCATCATGAATGGCGGAGTGATGAAGAATTTCGTTTCGGACGGAACACCCTTCGCCAGCGCGCGCGTTGGCCATGGTGGGGTTTTCGTGTCGGAAGTGGACGAAAGCGATGGCTCGATCGCCCTGTTCCGGCCCGAAGTCGCAGTGCTGAACAATATCAGCCTCGATCACAAATCGCTCGATGAACTGCGGCAGTTGTTCGGCGATTTTGCCTGCACCGCAAAGCGCGCTGTCTGGAATGCGGACGATATTGAAAGCGTTGCCCTGCTCGCCCCTATGGGACTTGGGGGCGCGATCAGCTTCGGCTTTACCGATCGGGCAGATGTACGTGCGGTCGATGTCGTTGAAATGCCTTTGGCCAGCCGCTTCACGCTCAAGGCGAATGGGCAGAGCTGGCCAGTGACGTTGCAAGTGCCGGGTCGTCACAACATATCCAATGCCCTAGCGGCGATCGCAGCGGCGCTGGCCCTTGATGTTCCGCTGGCGCAGGCGGTGCATGGGGTAGAACGTTTTGCCGGCCTCGCACGCCGCTTCGACATTGTCGGCATTGCAGGCGGGATCACCGTCATCGACGATTTCGGCCATAATCCGGATAAGACTGCGGCGACCCTTGCGACGCTCAAAGCCTTTCCGGGCCGCGTCATCGCCTTTTTCCAGCCACACGGCTATGGTCCGATCCGCATCATGGGTAGCGAACTGGCCGCAGTGTTTGCCAAGCACCTCAACCGCGACGATCATTTGATCCTGTGCGACCCGGTCTATTTCGGCGGCACCGTCGACAAGACTTTGGGCAGCCAGTCGATAACAGACGCGGTTGTCGCCGCTGGCAAGCAGGCCGAATATATCCCCTCGCGAGAAGACTGCGGCAACCGCATCGTCGAGATTGCCCAGCCGGGCGACCGTATCGTTATCATGGGCGCGCGCGATGACACGCTAAGTGCTTTTGCGGCCGACATATTGGCGAAACTGGTCAAATCGAGCGTCTAGGCGCTGCGCCATTCGCTGGCAGGACGCTGCGGATTCAACGACTACAGATATCTGCCGTTAACGAAGCCATGACGATGTTACATGGCAATTTCGAAGGCCAAGCTGCACCTCATAATCCGAGGCTGTTCGAATGGCTATTTGGGCAGCGAAAGCATGCCCCCGACAAACAGGCGAATGATCGAGACAATTTGTCCGTCGTGGAGCGCTTCCGCGTCCGCCACCTGCCACTTATTGAGCAAGTGTGCGAGTTTCTGGCCAATGCCGGGCTCGATCCAATTCCGGATCATTATGAGCTGGGCTGGCTTTATGTCGCCGGCACTTCGGGAATGCAGCGACTGAAAATCGAAACGCACCTTCTGGAATATGGCCGGATCGATCCGGTCGATGCAGTCAAATTGCTCGACGACATTCGTGCCACGATGAGCGAACGGGCGCTTTCGGACATGATTGAGGAAGCGAAGCACAAGATTGGCGAAGCGCGGGCAACCACCGAGCAGTCGAGCCGCGATGCTGCAAGCTTCGGCATCAATCTGGGGATTTCGCTTTCCGACCTTGGTGATCCCGAAAAGAGCAAAACGGCTATCGTCAAATTGCAGAAAATCACGGCACAGATGATGGAACGTACTGCACGGGCAGAGGCTGAACTGAAAAACCGTGCGAAGACCATGGGTCAGTTGCGCAGCCGCCTTGTGCAAAGCCAGAAACTGGCGCTGAGCGATCCCTTAACCGATTTGCCCAATCGCCGCGCGTTCGACATCAACATCAAGGAAACGATTGAACTGGCACGATCCAAGCGGCAGCCATTGTCGATCGGCTTTTGCGATATCGACCATTTCAAATCGATCAATGACGCACATGGCCATGCCACCGGGGATCGCGTCATCCGCTATGTTGCCGATACGCTGAAAAAGGTCGTCGGCCAGTCTATCCATGTTGCCCGGCACGGCGGCGAGGAATTCGCCCTGATCTTTCCCGACAAAACGGCGGAAAAGACCGCCGACATTCTGGACAATGCCCGCCTGGCGCTGAATGATCGGACCTTATACGCCCGGAATACATCGGCAGAGATCGGGCATATCAGCTTTTCCGGCGGCGTGGCGGAGCTTCGGTGTGGAGAGAATGTTTCGGCATTGCTGATGCGCGCGGATAATGCGCTTTATCGGGCCAAGGAAACTGGTCGGAACAAAATTCTGATTGCCCCCTGAACCGGCCTTAACACGCGCTTGAACGCGCGCCACCGCTTTGCCATGGAGCGGCATGAGAAAAATCTACTCGACCGTCGCGATTCTCGCATTGTCCGGATGCGCCAGCATATCGGACCGCGAAGCTGCCATTCAACCCGTCGACATCCGCATAATCGGCATCAATGATTTTCACGGCCATCTCGATCCACCACGCACAGCCACCGAGGCACTGAATCCTGCTGGCGAGAAGGTGCGTATTCCATCGGGGGGCGCTGCTTATCTCGCGTCGGCTATAGACTCGCTTAAGGCGGGCACACCCAACAATGTCGTGGTCGCTGCTGGCGATTTGATCGGTGCATCGCCGCTTTCATCATCGCTGTTCCTCGATGAACCCGCGATCATGGCGATGAACATGGTCGGGCTGGAGTTCAACGCCGTTGGCAATCACGAATTCGACCGCGGCACTGAAGAATTGCTGCGCATGCAATCAGGCGGGTGCGAAAAGTTCACCCAGTCCGAACCATGCCGCATCGACAAGCCCTTCACAGGTGCCAAGTTCCGCATGCTCGCCGCCAACACCAAAAAAGCTGACGGCGGCACGCTGTTCCCACCCTATGGCCTCAAGAAATTCGGCTATGGCAAAACGCAGGTGACAGTCGGTTTTATCGGCATGACGCTGGAGGGCACCGCCAATCTGGTTTCGGCTGGCCGCATCAAAGGCATCAGCTTCGCCGATGAAGCGGACACCGCCAATGCGCTGGTGCCCAAATTGAAGGCGGAAGGAGCCGATGTGATCGTGGTGCTGATCCACGAAGGTGCCAGCAACAGCGGTGATATCAACAATCCGAAATGCGATGGCGTTTCAGGTACGTTGCTGCCGATATTGGACCGGCTTGATCCCGCTGTCGACGTGGTCGTCTCTGGCCACACCCACCAAAGCTATGTCTGCGAGTATGGCAATATCAATCCGGCAAGGCCGATTTTGCTGACCAGTGCGGGATCGCAAGGGCGGCTGGTAACGGGCATCGACCTGAAAGTGGATCCGGTTACGGGCAAGGTCATCTCCAAAACCGCACGCAATGTGGTGGTGCAGAGTGAGGCCTTTACCGGGTCGCGCGGCCCTGTCCCATTGGTCGAAGGTTTCCCCGTTTTTGGCCCCCGCGCCGATCTTGCGACTCTGGTTTCGCGCTATCGCGATGCTGCCAAGGCAGATGAAAGCCGCATTGTCGGTACGTTGGCCGGCCCCGTAACGCGCGACGGCGGCAAAACAGGCGAAAGCCTCCTTGGCAATCTGATCGCCGATGCACAACTGGCTGCCACAGCCGGGCCTGATAATGGCGGGGCGCAGATTGCCTTCATGAACCCCGGTGGATTGCGTGCCGATATATTGCCCGGTACCGATGGCAAGGTGACCTTTGGCTCGGTCTTCGCGGCGCAGCCTTTCGGCAACACACTCGTCACCAAGTCAATGACCGGCCGGCAGATACGCGAATTGCTCGAACAGCAGTTCAACGATCCAAATTGGGTAAGGGTGCTCTCGCCATCATCGGGCTTCCGCTTCGGCTTCGATCTCTCAAGGCCTGTCGGCCAGCGCGTGCTTTTTACTACATTGAACGGCGCGCCGCTCGATGAAGCAGCATCCTATCGCGTCACCGTCAGCGATTTCCTTTCAAATGGCGGCGATGCCTTTTCGCTGTTCAAGGAAGGAACCGCACACGCAGTTGGACCGACGGACCTTGAGGCATTGATCGCATGGCTTTCGCGCGGTGGGGTAACAGTGTTGCCGACACTGGACCGGGTTGAAAACCGGACACCACAATAAATCGGCCAAAGTCCTTGCATTTCCCGGCAATCCCGCCTAATCGCCCGCCTTCACTCGGGACTGCCCGAATGATTTGAAGAAAGCCGGAGGGGCGTTCGCACGGGGCGGCGTCAGCGATCGGTAAGAGAAGGAAGACGCCCATGCCGTTGTACGAGCATGTTTTTTTGGCGCGTCAGGACCTGTCACAGGCACAGGTAGATGCGCTGGCTGAAAATGCCACCAAGATCGTCGAAGAGAATCAGGGCAAGGTCGTGAAGACTGAAACCTGGGGCCTTCGCAGCCTGGCCTACAAGATCCAGAAGAACCGCAAGGCGCATTTCGTGATGCTTGACCTTGACGCGTCGGGCGAAGCTATCGCCGAGCTGGAGCGCCAGACCCGCATGAACGAAGATGTGATCCGTTACATGACCGTCCGCGTTGACGAGCATGAAAAGGGCCCGTCGGTGATGATGCGCAAGCAGGAACGCAGCGACCGTGGTGAACGCGCGCCGCGCGCTCCGCGTCGTGAAGAGGAGTTTTAATCCATGGCACGTCCGTTTTTCCGTCGCCGCAAATCCTGCCCCTTTTCAGGCAAGGATGCTCCGCGCATCGATTATAAAGATACCCGTCTGCTCCAGGGCTATGTCTCTGAACGCGGCAAGATCGTCCCCTCGCGCATCACCGCCGTTTCGGCTAAGAAGCAGCGCGAACTCAGCCAAGCCATCAAGCGTGCGCGCCATCTCGGCCTCATGCCCTACGTCGTGAAGTAAGGAGAAGACCCCATGGAAATCATCCTGCTTGAGCGCGTGGAAAAGCTTGGCCACATCGGTGATGTTGTCACCGTTAAGGACGGCTATGCCCGCAACTACCTGCTTCCGAA
The DNA here is from genome assembly GCA_023262005.1 of Sphingorhabdus sp. Lineage (GTDB taxonomy): Bacteria > Pseudomonadota > Alphaproteobacteria > Sphingomonadales > Sphingomonadaceae > Sphingorhabdus_B > Sphingorhabdus_B buctiana. The sequence continues at coordinate 10,906 of JALREL010000198.1, forward strand.
CAAAAAGGCGCTTCGTGCCAACGAAGCCAACCGCAAGGTGTTCGAAGCCAACCGTGCGAAGATCGAGGCAGATAACGCCAATCGTCGCAGCGATGCCGAAAAGCATGCCACCAATGTCGAAGGCAAGCAGATCGTCCTGATCCGCGCCGCTTCGAACACTGGCCAGCTGTACGGTTCGGTTTCGGTGAAGGACATTGTCGACGGCCTCAACGCGCAAGACGCAAAGGTCAGCAAGTCGATGATCGTTCTCGAACGTCCGATCAAGACGCTTGGCGTGTTCGACGTCAAGGTCGTCCTGCATCCGGAAGTTTCGGTCAACGTCACCGTCAACGTCGCCCGCTCGGACGACGAAGCCGAATTGCAGAAGGATGGCGTCAACGTTATCGATCAGATGTTCGAAGACGAACAGGCTGAACTTGCGGCACAGGCTATCGAAATGGCTGAAGCTCGTGAAGCTGCTGCTGACGAAGCCGACGCTGCAGAAGCTGCACGTATCGAAAAGCTGAAGGCTGACCAGGAAGCTGCCAAGGCTGCCGAAGGCCTTTCGGCTGACGCAGGCGAAGACGAAGCCTGATAGCTTTTAAAAAGCCAAACAAAAGGCCGCCCCGTAGCAAGACCGGGCGGCCTTTTTGTTTGCGGGCCGGAACTGTCGCCCCGGCCCGCACAGTTCGGGAGCACCCCGGGAGACTGCTTGGAGATACCCCGAACTTTGCGCTTGGCTAAAATTCCCCAGTGAAGCCGACGCGTGCCGCGGTGCTCTTCCCGCCCGAGTAGGAAACGCCTCCGGTAATCGCGAACGGGTTTTCCATATTAGCCCGCAAGGCAACCGAAACACCGATGGCCTGCTCGCCTCGATACGTCGCCGCGTGGACGCTGTAGCTGAACTTTCCAACCTCGGTCGGCATCGGAGCGGCAACCAGCGCGACCGCAGCCGCAGTTCCCCGACGGGCGTCGCGCCGATCGCGGTCAGACAGTGCGAACAACTCCCCTATCTGCGCGCTGTGCGTCGCGGTGATGGACTGCAGGGCGGGAATTGCGCCGATGCTAAGCGACTCCAGAGCTGTCAGGCGGCTGTTCTGGGTGGTGTTGACGACTTGGATCGCCGCGATTTGCGTATCTTGGACCGTGTTTTGTGCCGCTGCCGCATTGGCGACCGTCAGCGCATTATTGGCAGTCGTTTGCGCTGTGCCAGCATTGGCAAGCGCCGTATTGGCAGTAGCCTGTGCCGTGGCGGCATTTGCGAGAGCCGTATTTGCAGTAGCCTGCGCCGTCGCAGCACTGGCCGAAGCACCGCCGACAGCAGCATTCAACTGCGAAACATTGACCGCATCGGTAGCCGCCGTTCCCGCTGCAACATTGACAACCCGCCGTTCCGAACCTGCCGCACCGACCGAGACGGTGTTGGCCTGATCGGCTATCGAACCAAGACCCAAAGCAACGGAATTATCCGCAGATGCCGTTCCACCTAGTGCGACAGAACTGGCCCCACCAGCATTTCCCTGGACGGCTACCGAATTTGCTCCCGATGCGGATGAGAAACCACCGATGGCGATTGAAAAGCTGCCTGTTGCCTGTGCGTTCGGGCCCAGCGCAATGTTGCTAGCCTGATTGGCGAATGCACCTGTACCCATGGCAACGGCGTCTGTGCCTTGTGCTAATGCTCCACCAACCGCAACGGCGCCCTGACCGCGGGCTGTCGCCGCCTGCCCCAATGCCGTTGCATTAGCGCCGATGGCACGGCTTGCACTGCCCAGGCTGGTAGCACCGACCCCAGATGCCTGCGCAGTGGCACCAAGGGCTACGCCGTTATTCGATACTGCAATCGCGCTATAGCCCGCTGCCAGTGCGTTTGCGCCCGACGCAACGGAAAGCGGGCCCAAAGCAGAAGAGAATGCCCCCTCTGCCAGCGAACCGTCACCATAGGCGACCGACGACGTTCCAAGTGACTGCGATCGAGGGCCAATAGCAGCGGAATTGGGGCCAATCGACTGCGCAGTGAAGCCTACTGCGATGCTTTGATCGCCGGCCGCCCCGGAATTGTTGCCGACTGCCACTGATTTGACGCCAGCGGCTATCGAAAGAGTGCCGACTGCAGTGGATTCAGTCACGCGGGCTTGCGCACCAGCACCTACTGCAGTTGCCAGAACTCCGGTAGCTCTTGCCCCCCTGCCAAGCGCCGTCGCGTCAACGGCATTGGCGTTGGACAAGCCTCCTACAGCGACAGCGCCTTGGCCAGTCGCCTGCGCCACCGTGCCCATAGCAACCGAGTTGCCACCATTAGCTGTGGTTTGAGTCGGTGTGCCGACCGGCGCAGCGATACCGAACACGGACTGATAGCTGGAGCCGATGGCAATATTGCCATTGGTATTGTTGGTGGTCAAACCGTCCGTTCCACCTGCCAATGCCGCCGAGCCGGTGGCAATATCTCCATTGCCGAATGCTCTGCTGCTGAACCCGTTCGCTACGCTGACAAGCCCGGCCGCCCGGCTGAATGTCCCGGTAGCAGTGCTACTGTTGCCGCTGGCTTCACTGGCAAAGCCGTTGGCTGTGCTGAGCTCCCCACTGGCCGTGCTAGTGTAGCCGTTTGCCGTTGCGCCTTCGGCGCTGGCTGCCGCACCGAAACCTGTTGCTGTTGTATAGTTCGCTGTTGCAAAACTCGAGCTGCCAGTTGCAGTGCTCGCCGTTCCAGTTGCCGCACTGCCGCCGCCCGTCGCGGTACTGGAAATTCCGCTTGCGGTGCTGTTCGTACCCGTGGCGGTGCTGAAACCGCCGCTGGCGTTTGTGCCATTGCCGGTCGCTGTTGCGCCGATGCCGGTTGCCGACGAATTGCTTCCGCACTCGGTCGATAACGGATTTGGCCCATCATTACATTCCGGTGTCGCATCCGCCCATGCTGGCGTTGTCATTCCCACACCCATGACCGCCGTCGAAAGCGTAAGGATCAGTTTTAGATTTTTCATGGTCAGTCTCCCGTTCAGAAAACGGCGGAGAGGATGAACGGGTCGAATCATGCCTCTCGCGCCGATGGATGGAGACTATTTTCCACCGACGTGCATCTCGCTGCCCAAATGGGTAGGAAATCAGACTGTTGTCACAAAATTATCGATCGGGCTTTGCCATTCGAGGGGCGCTTCGTGCAACAAAGCGGCAAGCTCTGCCTGCCTGCCCACTCCGGTCTTGGCGAATACGCCTTTGATCAGGAAACGCGCGGCATTGATCGACACACCCCTGTCGTTCGCATATTCCTCCAGCGTCCTGCCGTCAGCGATATATGCGGCGATCTTTGCCTCCGAAGGGGTCAGGTCAAACCAGTCTCGCAGCCGCTCGACAATCTCGACCGAGACGTCGCGCCGTCCACCGCCGACCAGCAACAATGCAGCGCCCCCGTTCGCTCCGGCAAGATCGTTTGCGACATTGGGTTCGACCCGCATCGCAACCAGAAACGTCGTGCGAGATTCATCGGTAATGGCAACCGTTTCAGTCCGTTTCGCTCCGTGACCCTTGGCCAGTTTTTCCAGCCGTGATCGAACTTGGCGGTCGGCAAAATGCAATCGGTGCTGAATTTGACGTACACCTTGCGTTCGCTCCAACCATTTCTGTGCTCTGGGGTTTGCGTGCAGCAGTTCCATATCAGGACCGAGCGTCAGGATGATCGACGGCGAAGCGTCTAGCCCTGCTTCGGCGTTGGCTGCACGCAAATCCGCTTCGCCGATCCGTCGACTGATCCGGGAAGCGCGCTGGATATGTGGCACCAGCCGCGTCACCGCATGGCGCAATATCGATGTATCGCCCACATCGGGCGCTGGCATGCACAGGCCCAAATGGTCCTGCCCGTGGCGATCAAGCGACGCGATAATCGCAACCTCATCCTCCCAGTTGGCAAGAAAATTGGTATAGAAATCGTGCTGTTTGAATAGCTCGCGCAGGACGATTTCATCGCTGTGCACAACCTTGCCAACCGGAAGGGCGTGGCCGTTTACGCTCCAAGGCTGGCGGCCGGCGAACATCGCGATATACCCGGCGCGAGCGAACTCATTGACACCCGCCGCTCCGATAAACCGCCCTGTGGCAGGATGCAGCCTCTCCCACACCAACATGGCGACATCCCAACGGGGCGGGCTGAAATGGCTGATCAGCGAGGTAAGGGCAACATCCCAGTGCGATGGCACCAGTGCCGCTTCATAAACATCGGATACGACGGCATCAAAGGCCGCCAGCAACTTCTGTTCGCCCATGACCATAAGTTTATCACTGAGCAGCCCAGTTGGATAGCGACAAATCCGTTGAATTTCGAAAGAGTTAGTGGCGAGATGTGCCCGTCAATGCCTCTGGTAAATGTCCGATCACGCTCCGCAAAGCTGTTCCGCCAAAGCATGACCCATATCGGCCTCGGGAAAGACGACCTTCGAAACACCCAACCGGGTCAGAATCAGGCCGTGCTGGCGGGTCGAGGCCTTGGCCCAGATATCCTTGATGCCCAGTTCCTGCAACGCGAGGACTGATAGCACGCTGCCTTCCAGGCTGGCCCCAATGGCGACCACGGCAAAGTCCACCTCGTTCACGCCGAGTGCGCGCAGCGCCTCCGCCTCGGTGGAGTCTGCCTGCACGACATGCGGAAGGTCATCGGCAAGTTTCTGGACGATTTCAGCATTGCCATCGATGCCGACAACCTCATGCCCCAGTTCGACAAGCCGCAGCGCGACGGCTTCACCGAAGCGGCCAAGCCCGATCACGGCGACGCTTTTCTTCTCCGCGTTTTTCGATTTCCTAGCCAATGAGAACCTCCTCTTTGGGGTAATGATAGAATACCGGCTTGCCGCGCGATGCTAGCGCAGCAAACAGCGTAATCGGGCCAACGCGCCCTACGAACATAAGGAAAATCAAAAGATATTTGCCGGAATCAGTGAATTGCGCGGTGACGCCGGTAGAAAGACCAACAGTGGCAAAAGCTGAAACTGCTTCGAACATTGCATCGCGTGGGGCGATTTGGGGGGAAAGCGCAACAAGCAGGTACCCCAACCCCAAAACCAACACAGCAGCCAATGCGACCACCGAAATAGCGCGGCGCTGGTTATGCTCGCCGATGCGGCGGCCAAAAGCTTCAACATCCGGCTTTCCCCGGATTTCAGACCAGATGATAAGCAAAATGACGACCACCGTCGCCACTTTGACACCACCCGCCGTGCCCGCGCTGCCACCGCCGATAAACATCAGGATAGAGGTGAGCATCAGCGACTGGTCGGACATCTCGCCGATATTGACCGCATTGAATCCCGCGGTTCGGGCAGTTACCGACTGGAAAATGCCATTGAGAATGTGCGCGTGCGGCTCCATGGCCCCCATTGTTTCGGGATTTCGCCATTCCAACACAATGAATAACAGCGCGCCCGCCACCAACAGGAACGCATAGCCGTAAAGCGTCAAGCGGCCATGGAGCGAAATGCGTTTCCAGCCGCGCTGCGTCCACAAGTCGCGATAGACCGGATAGCCGATACCGCCCGCAATTACCGCCGCCATGATTGGCGTCAAAAACAACCAGTCCGATTGGAAGCCCATCAAATTGTCGCTCCACAAGGCAAAGCCAGCATTGTTGAACGCGGAAATGGCATGAAACAGCCCGTTCCACGCAGCATCGGCAATCGGCTCACCATGGCCGAGCCACAACCATCCAAACAGCCAAAGCGCGACAATGGCTTCGAAAGTGAAGGTAAAGGCGACGATGATCTTGAGCAGCGGGCGCACATTGCCCGGCGTTATCCCGCTATTCTCGGCTGCCAGCCCACGCCGGATACCAAAACCGAGCGTCCGGCTGAACAGTGCGACCAGCAAAACCGATGCGCTCATGATGCCTAGGCCGCCCAGCTGGATCAGCAACAGGATAATGAACTCTCCCTGCCCCGACCAGTGATTGGGTACATCCAGCGTTGAGAGCCCGGTGACGCACAACGCCGAAATCGCAGTGAACCATGCATCGACAAAAGGCGTCGCTTGGCCGCTCTCGGTTGCCGATGGAAAAGACAAGGCTAACGCGCCCAGAAGCGACACAAGGAGAAACAGCATCGGAACGATTTGAACCGGCCGTGCGAACAGCAAATTAAGCAGTCGGTCCAGCGAACCGACAGCAAGGCGTTCTACCAGATGTTCAGGATGATGTGGTCGACCGGCCAAGACTTTCCCCCGCAACGCAATAGCTTAATGGCTATGCGTGCATAGGGGAAGCATCAATACCCCATCAGGCTCATCACTTCCTTGCGACTGCGGGTATCATCAAGGAAACAGCCGAGCAGTTTCGAGGTGACCATGTTTACACCATGTACCTTCACACCACGCCCGGTCATGCAGCCATGCTGCGCCTCGATTACTACGGCAACACCCTCAGGCTTCAGGTTCTCCCAAATGCAGTTGGCAACTTCTGCGGTAAGTCGTTCCTGCACCTGCAGGCGACGAGCGAATCCGTGGAGGACACGCGCGAGTTTGGAGATACCGACTACTCGATCGGTGGGCATATAGGCGATTGATGCCTTGCCGATAATCGGTGCCATATGATGCTCGCAATGTGACTGGAACGGAATGTCCTTCAGCAGCACCAGTTCATGATAGCCGCCAACCTCTTCAAAGGTGCGCGAAAGGTGCAATGACGGATCTTCTGCGTAACCAGCGCAATATTCGCGCCATGCGCGGCCCACGCGGCGCGGCGTATCGAGCAAGCCTTCGCGGCTTGGATCATCACCGGTCCAGCGGATCAGCGTTTTGATCGCGTCGAGAACTTCATCGGGAACGACAACCTTGCCGCTCTCGTCTATCTCGTCTTCATAATGGATGTGCGCGATGGGAAACACCATTTCGGGCTTGTTCATTGGTTTTGTCCTTGCGGAAGAGAATTCTCGCAAGACTAGGCCGAGCCCGCCTTTCTATACTATACAGCCATTAACCCTTAAGGCGATGTCCGCAAGATGGCTATTGGTTACGCGCCTTGTAGCGGCCTACAACCACTCCGAAAATGATGCCGAGTGCAAGGTATAAGGCGAGATTGCCTGTGGCTACGCCTAGTCCTGCTCCCAAAGCAACGCCCACACCCAAAAAGCGCTTGTCGATCTTTTTCATCGCCATTCTCCTGTACCCAAGAGAAGTAACTCACAGATACAATGTAAAATCAACCAATTGCTTGGCCAGTCTTCGCCCAATCAGCAAGAAATCCTTCGATGCCCTTGTCGGTCAGCACATGCTTGAACAGGCCTTTGATTACCGAGGGCGGTGCAGTCATAACATCGGCACCGATTTTTGCAGCTTCGAGCACATGGATACCGTGGCGCACGCTGGCGACCAGGATCTCGGTATCAAAGCCGTAATTGTCGTAGATCAGCCGGATGTCGCTGATCAGTTGCATCCCGTCAAAGCCGTTATCATCATGACGGCCAACGAAAGGCGAGATGAAGGTTGCGCCAGCCTTGGCCGCGAGCAGTGCCTGGTTGGCTGAGAAGCACAAGGTCACATTGACCATCGTGCCATCGCTTGTCAGCGCCTTGCAGGTTTTCAGGCCATCGATGGTCAGGGGCACCTTGATGCAGACATTGTCGGCAATCTTGCGAAGCACTTCGGCCTCTTTCATCATGCCCGCATGGTCGAGCGCCACGACCTCGGCAGATACCGGGCCATCAGTCAGCCCGCAGATTTCCTTGGTGACTTCCATGAAGTCGCGACCGGATTTCATGATCAGCGAAGGGTTGGTGGTCACCCCATCGAGCAAACCGGTTGCGGCCAATTCCTTGATGTCATCAATTTCGGCGGTGTCGGCAAAGAATTTCATGGGGCAACAGCTCTTTCATGGAGGTTGGAATCACTCCATCGCCTATAGGCAAAAGCAGCGGCCTTTGGACAGCGATTATTGCCCCGCCCTGCTCTAGCGGAGCAGGCCAAACACCCCGATCAACAATGGATCGTTCGTCTTTTGCGGGTTGGCGCGAATTGCTTCCTCTTCAAGGCCTATGGCTGCCCAGATTGCATCGTCGGCCTTGCGAGTAATATCCTGCCCCAACGCGGCCATATCGAAACCGGTTACCGACTGGACCGCACGATTGATAACCTGGTCATCAAAAATGCGAAGCCCCTCGGCCACGCCGGGCAACATTGCATCGAAAAGTGCGATCCCCATCTTGCCGCGCAGGAACTGCGTCGCCGCGCGCGGGCCGCCGCGTACAATCTGGTCTGCTGCCTCGATGCTCATCATCCGGATCGTGTCCGCCACCAATGGCGCCGCCCGTTCGGCGCCCCTTTCCGCCGCCCGGTTCAACTGTCGCTGCAACCGGTCGCGAAAGGTCTGACTTTGCAGGATAGCGGCCAACAGGGTGCCGCTGCGGCTACCAAAGCGATCAGGCAAGGCAATGCGTGCCACCGAATGGTCGTAAAAACCGCCGGGTTGCAGCAACAGCGCGAAAGCGTTTTGCGATGCCAGTGTCAAAAGCCTGCGGATTACCTCGGTCAGGCTATAGCGCGGCCCTATCTGGCAACCGGGCAGCGCCAGTGTGATTCCGGCGGCCCCCGCCAACAGCAACTTGCGCCGGTCGAACATCATGGTCATCGCGCATCTCCTATTTTTATTTTGCTATAACGCCAGAATATCAAAAGAATTCCATCTCTAACATGAACAAGAGGTTGCAGGCGTGACGCAGGCCATATGCCACCCTATATCGACCGTATGAATCGCCCCAAACCCGCTGGTAAACGCGTTCGCGTGATACTGCTGACGCAGGTGATCGGGCCGCTCGACTATCGTCTGCCCGACTGGATGGACGCGCAAGTGGGGTCGGTGGTGGTGGTGCCGCTGGGCCCGCGCAAGATGGTTGGCGTGATTTGGGATGAAGGCGTTTTCGGCGATGAGGCGGTTGAGGAACACCGCCTGCGCAACTTGCTGGAGGTGGTCGATGTACCGCCAATCAAGACTGGATTGCGTCGGCTGGTCGACTGGGTGGCCGACTATTATCTTTCAAATCATGCCGCGGTGCTGCGTATGGTGCTTTCCTCATCGGCAGCCCTGTCAGCAGGGGGGACGGTAACCGAATATCGGCCATCGGGGGTTGAACCAGCGCGGCTGACTCCGCAACGCGCCGCCGCGCTCGATGCTTTGGTCGATGCGCAAGGGCTGGTGCGTGAACTCGCCGATCAGGCTGGCGTCAGCGAAGCGGTGATCCGCGGCCTTGTAAAAGCCGGCGCGCTTGAACCGGTGACGGTCAGCATCGATGCCCCCTTTGTCGCGCCTGATCCGGATCACGATCATCCAGAATTATCCGACCTTCAGGAAGCCGCCGCTAAAGTGATGCGTGATGCGGTAAAGGCAGGGCAGTTTGAGCCCATTGTGCTTGATGGAGTCACCGGTTCTGGTAAAACCGAAACCTATTTCGAGGCGGTTGCAGAAGCTTTGAAGAATGGAAAGCAAGTACTTGTCCTTCTTCCCGAAATTGCCCTGACCCAACCCTTTCTGCAACGTTTTGAAGCGCGCTTTGGCGTTGAGCCTGCAACCTGGCATTCGGGCATGAAGCAATCGCAGCGCCGCCGCGTCTGGCGCGGGGTGGCAGAGGGGCGGGTGCAAGTAGTGGCGGGTGCCCGATCGGCGTTGTTCCTTCCCTTCGCCAATCCGGGGCTTATCGTCGTCGATGAAGCGCATGAAATCAGTTTCAAGCAGGAAGATGGCGTTCGCTATCATGCGCGCGACGTTGCAGTGATGCGCGGCAAGTTCGAAGGCTTCCCTGTCGTGCTGGCAAGCGCAACTCCTGCGCTGGAGAGCCGCCACATGGTGTCCATCGGGCGGTATAAAGGCCTTGAAATCCCCTCCCGCTTCGGCGCGGCCAAGATGCCGCGCATCGCGGCGATTGACCTGACGCAGGACCAGCCCGAACGCGGCCACTGGATCGCGCCTACCTTGCTGAAAGCATTGGAGGCGCGACTCGAGCGCGGCGAACAGAGCCTCTTGTTCCTCAATCGGCGCGGTTATGCGCCGCTTACCTTGTGCCGAAATTGCGGGCACCGGTTCGAATGCCCCAATTGCACTGCCTGGATGGTCGAGCATAGGCTGGTCCGCCGCCTCGCCTGCCACCATTGCGGGCATGTGATGCCGCCGCCTGATGCCTGCCCCGAATGCAGCGCAGAAGACAGCCTCGTTCCCTGCGGGCCCGGCGTTGAGCGCATATGCGACGAGGTCAACCGGCTGCTACCCGAGGCACGGACGATTGTCGCAACCTCCGATACCTTGTGGTCCCCGGAAAAAGCTGCCGAATTTGTCGCACTGGTTGAGAACAAAGCCGTAGACATCATCATTGGCACGCAATTGGTCACTAAGGGATATCATTTTCCCGAACTCACGCTGGTTGGCGTCATCGATGCCGACCTCGGCCTTGAAGGTGGCGACCTGCGTGCTGCCGAACGGACATTCCAGCAAATCGCGCAAGCGGCGGGCCGTGCCGGGCGTGCTGAAAAGCCGGGTGAAGTCTACATCCAGACACGCAATCCATCGCATCCGGTTATCGCTGCACTCGTCGATGGTGATCGGGACGGATTTTACGACGCGGAGACCGAGCAACGCCGCCGCGCGGGTGCGCCGCCCTTTGGGCGCTTTGCCGCGATCATCATCAGCTCCGAAGATGAACGCGAAGCGATTGAGGCGGCGCGCGCGGTGGGAGGCTCCGCCCCGGAAGTCGAAGGCATGCATGTATATGGCCCCGCCCCTGCCCCGCTCGCCATGTTGCGCGGGCGTCACCGGCAGCGGCTGCTGGTCCACGCCCAACGCTCGGTCGAGTTGCAAGACATCATGCGCGCATGGCTGGGAGGCCTCGAATTTCCGCGCGGGGTAAGGGTCGGTGTCGATGTTGATCCATACAGCTTCCTGTAATTTGATTTTTGCTCTACCCTAGACCGTCTTATTCCTATAATACAGCGTATCGATGCTTTTCAGGCGACCCAAAACTCCACCCATCACCGACATCGACAGCAAATTGGCTGCGTTCGACCGCGCCTATGCCGGCATGTTCCCCAACGAACCCAAACCGTGGGAGGAAGCTGCGGCTGCGCCAGCGGCGACGCCCGGCAAACCATGGCTGATGGGCAAAACGCGCTGGTGGTGGTTCAGCCGTGCCGGTGCGGCTTTGATGCTGCTTTTCATCCTGATTGTTTTCTGGCTGGCGGTAACCGCACCGCTTTCCAAATCGCTGCAGCCGATCGCACCGCCGCGCATCACCTTGCTGGCATGGGATGGCACGCCGATCGCGCGCAACGGAGCCATCGTCGACAAGCCGGTTGAGGTGAAGAAGCTGCCCCCGCATGTCGTTCAGGCATTCCTTTCGATCGAAGACCGGCGTTTCTATTCGCACTGGGGTGTCGACCCGCGCAGCATCGCGCGTGCGTTGTGGAGCAATACCTTTGGCAGCGGTATCCAGCAGGGTGGCAGCACGATCACCCAGCAGCTTGCCAAATTCACCTTCCTAACACCCGAAAAAAGCCTGACGCGAAAGGCCCGCGAGGCGCTCATCGCTTTCTGGCTGGAGGCATGGCTGACCAAGGACGAAATTCTCGAACGTTACCTGTCGAACGCCTATTTCGGCGACAATATCTATGGCCTGCGCGCCGCATCGATGCATTATTTCTATCGCAAGCCCGAAAATCTGACGCTGTCGCAAGCAGCGATGCTTGCCGGATTGGTGCAGGCGCCGAACCGGCTTGCCCCCACCCGCAATCCCCAGCGCGCGGCTAAGCGGGCCAAGCTGGTCCTGAATGCGATGGTTGCAACGGGCGCAATAAGCGAAGCGAAGGCCGACGCCACGCCGATCGCGAAGATCGACGTGCGCTATAAGGAAACGCTGCCCACCGGCACTTATTTCGCCGATTGGGCGATGCCGCAGGCGCGGCTTGATGCCGAAACCGGCTATTCGGATCAGGTCATCCGCACCACGCTCGATTCCCGCTTGCAGAATATCGCCCGCAAGGTCATCGCGCGCGCGCCGCTAGGCAATGCACAGGTGGCGCTGGTCGCGATGCGCCCCAATGGCGAAGTCGTCGCCATGGTTGGTGGCAAAAGCTATAAGGAATCGCCCTTCAATCGCGCTACACAGGCCAAACGCCAGCCCGGTTCCACGTTCAAGCTGTTCGTTTACACCGCAGCCCTGCGCAGCGGGATGACACCCGACAGCAAGGTCGATGACAGCCCGATTATCGAGGGCGATTACCGCCCGAAAAACTACAGCGACCGTTATCGTGGGCAGATTACCCTCAAACAGGCATTCGCCCAATCAAGCAATGTTGCTGCGGTCCGCCTCTACAACCAACTTGGATATAGCGCTGTCGCGCGCGCCGCGAAGGATCTGGGTGTGCAGAGCCCGCTGACCCGCGATGCCAGCCTTGCCTTGGGCAGTTCGGGCATGACCTTGCTTGAGCTAACGTCAGCTTATGCTGGGGTTGCCGGCAACAAATGGCCCGTCGAACCGCGCGCCTTTGTTGCAGAAGAAGAAGGCTGGTTTGGCTGGCTGCTCTCTGCTCAACGCAGCTTCAGCAATGCCCAGCACAAGGCCCTGCTTGAACTATTGGGTGCCACGGTGAACCAGGGAACCGGGCGCGCGGCGCGGCTATCGATACCTGCATATGGCAAAACCGGAACCAGCCAGGACTATCGCGATGCGCTGTTTGTCGGCTTTGCCGGAGACCTGGTTGTCGGGGTCTGGATCGGCAATGACGACAATACCCCGCTGCGCAACATCACCGGAGGAGGCCTGCCCGCCCGCATATGGCGCGATTTCATGAGCCAGGCGGTGAAGGGCGCTGGACCAAGGCCAAAGCCCAAGCCCGCGAAGGAGCCTGATCCCACCGGGCCGATCGAACCTCTCGACCTTCCGGATATTCCCGAACTGCCCGTGAACATCAACGGTACCGAGGTGCGCGTTGATCCCAACAAGGGGGTGACGGTCAGCGGCCAGATCGAAGGCGTGCCACTCGATGTGACCGTGGGCCGGAACGGTATCGATGTGCGTCCGCGCGAAGAACCGGCAAGGAAGCAATAGGCAATTCGGCACTTGGCATTGAACGAAGGCTCGATTTGTGGTCGATGTCGTCACGGGGCTGAGGAGATTCGCACGTGCGGAAGTTTTTGATCGGCCTTTCTATTCTGGTTTCGGCATTGCTGATGCCGTCACTCGCCCATGCCGATCCCGAAGATATCGCAGCCGCCAGCCGCAGTGTGGTGCGCGTCGTGGTGTTTCCAGCCTCGGGCGGAAACATCCCCATCGGCCACGGCTCTGGCATTGTCGTGACGCCCAATCGCGTACTCACCAACGCCCATGTCGTTTCTGACGAAGAATATGATGGAGCGATCCGCCTTGTCATCGTCCCCTCAGATGGCGGCCAGGCAATTTCGGCAGAGGTGGTCGACCGCTCTCCAAGAAACGATCTCGCGCTTGTCGCGTTGAGCGATGGCAACCGCCTGCCTCCGGCAACCTTTTTCAGCGGTCCGGTCGGCGATGGCGCCGATGTGTTCGCCATCGGCTATCCGGGCGGGGTCGATATCGCGCAGGGCCTCAACATGGATGATGTGCTCCGTCCGCAGATACCCGTAAAAACGCGGGGCAATATCTCCGCGGGGCGATCGGCCAAGGATTTTGAAACCCTGCTCCACACCGCAGCCATTGGCGGTGGCAACAGCGGCGGGCCACTGGTCGATGCATGCGGGCGGGTGCTGGGCGTCAACAGCTTTGGCAGCCTTTCAGATGGCAGCGACGCCGAATTTTTCTTTGCCATTGCGCAAAGAGAAGCAGCCGCATTCCTGCGCCGCAATAATGTCGCCTTCCGCAGCGTTGATGTGCCTTGCCTGTCACGCGCCGAAATGACGCGGGCTGAAGCCGAACGCGAAGCGGCAGAACGGGCACGCATCCAGGAAGAAAACCGCCTCGCTGAATCCGCGCGGAGCAAGAGCTTTGCCGAAGCGCGTCGGCACGTCGAATATGACATCATCGAAACCCGCGACAATCGGTCGATGCTGACGGTTATTCTGGTCTTCTTGGCCCTGGGTGCTGCCGGCAGCGCATGGCAATTGCTCGAACGCGAACGGCGTGAGCATGCAAAGATGGCCGGCGGCGCTGCCGCGGTGATGGTGATCGTAGCGTTGATCGTCTGGTTCACCCGCCCCAGTTTTGCCGAAGTCGATGAACTTACCAAAGCACGCCTGACCGATACCGAAGACCCTGCAGCTCCGGCAGAGGTCGCACAGGAAGGCAAGCTCACTTGCGTCATCGACCGCAGCCGCAGCCGGATCACCGTATCCGACACCAATGACGTTCCATTCGAGTGGACAAACAATGGCTGCGTCAACGGCCGCACCCAATATGTCGAAGATGGCAATCGTTGGGTCCGCACTTTCGTGCCGAGCAATGAGGAACAGGTCTCGATTGTCAGCTTCCAGCCGGGCAACAGCACTTATCGCATCGAACGCCACCTGCTTGGTGCCGAAGCGATGAAGCAGGCACGCGATGCGCGTAACCAATATGATGTGAAAAGCTGTTCAGCCGATCCGGCAACGATCGAAAAGGTGCAGGCCATGAACAGCGCAGTCCGCCAGTTGTTGCCGCAGCAGCCCAACGAACTGCTGACCTATAACTGCAACTGAAACTTTGCGTCGCTGGATTTTGCCGTTAAGGCCCTGAGTCGAAAATGGCAGACAATTCTCCCCTCGAGCAGTTCAAGCAGGTGCTTACCGGCACGGCGCGCGCGATTGCGCAGGAGCCGGAGATCGAGCTTGCATTTACTGCGGACGCACCCACCCAAGCGGGCAAGAATTTCCGCGTACCGATGCCGGGCCGTTCGCTGCCGCCCGAGCAAATTGCCGAAGCGCGCGGTTTCGCAGACAGTTTCGCCCTGCGCCTCAAGCATCATGATGCCGCACGCCATGCGGCTTTGCGCCCGCACGAGGCGATGGCAGGCGCTGCATTCGATGCCATAGAAACCGCGCGGATCGAGGCGCTTGGATCGCGCGCGATGGAGGGCGTCAAGGGCAACCTGACCCATTCGCTCGAAATGCGGCTGCGCACCGACCCGATTTCGCGTGCGCAGGCTGCAGAGGAAGTTCCCATCTCGACCGCGCTTGCCTTGATGGTGCGCGAACGACTGACTGGGCAAGCCGTGCCTGAAGGTGCAGCTCAGGGTGTTAACCTGCTCCGCGACTGGATTGAGGAAAAGGCAGGCAAGGATCTTGATGCGCTCGGCCTCGCGCTCGACGATCAGACCGCCTTTGCCTCGCTCGCGCAGACGATGCTCGAGCATCTCGATCTTACCGAAGGCGAGATTGAGCCCAATGACGCCGATGAAGGCGGCGATGAATCCGAGCAGGAACAAGAACAAGACGGCGAGAGCGAAGACGAGGGCCAGGGCGAAGCCGGACAAGCCGAAGCCCGCGCGCAACCGCAAGAAGGCGAAGGCGAGGAATCCGAGGCCGACTATGACTCGACCGACATGGACGATGCCGACGGCGACATGGGCGAAGACGGCATGCAGCCGGTCAACCCGCAACGCCGCAACTGGGATCACATGCCAGAGAGCGACTATAAGAGCTGGACGACCAAATATGACGAGGTTGTCGGCGCGACTGATCTGGCCGATGAAGATGAACTCAACCGGCTGCGCGCTTATCTCGACCAACAACTGTCAGGGCTGCAAGGTGCGGTAACGCGCCTTGCCAACCGCCTGCAGCGCCGCCTGATGGCGCAGCAGAATCGCAGTTGGGATTTCGACCAGGAAGAGGGGCTGCTCGATGCCGCGCGCCTCGCCCGTATTGTTGTCTCGCCGGGAAGCTCGCTGAGCTACAAGGTTGAGCGCGATATTGAATTCCGCGACACGGTGGTGACGCTCTTGATCGACAATTCGGGCTCGATGCGCGGCCGCCCGATCAGTATCGCCGCAATCAGTGCCGATATCATGGCCCGCACCCTCGAACGCTGCGGGGTGAAGACCGAGATTTTGGGCTTCACCACCCGCGCATGGAAAGGCGGGCAATCGCGTGAAGACTGGCTGGCAGCCGGACGCCCTGCAATGCCTGGCCGCCTCAACGACCTACGCCACATCGTCTACAAAAAGGCCGACGAACCCTGGCGGCACGCCCGCCGCAACCTCGGCCTGATGATGCGCGAAGGATTGCTCAAAGAGAATATCGATGGCGAAGCCCTGCTGTGGGCACACAACCGCCTGATCGCTCGCCCCGAAGACCGCC
>JALREL010000117.1 GCA_023262005.1 Sphingorhabdus sp.
GCCGAGGCCAATGCCGAGGAAGACCGCAAGTTCGAGGAGCTGGCTACCGCACGCAACCAGGGCGATCAGCTGGTGCATGCCACCCGCAAGATGCTCACCGAAGCCGGCGACAAGGCCAGCGACGATGACAAGGCTGCGATCGAGAAGGCGCTCGGCGAGCTGGAGCTGGCCATCAAGGGCGACGACAAGGCTGTGATCGAAGCGAAGATCGCTGCCGTCAAGGCTCCGGGCTTCGGCGATCGTCGCAAGGCGATGCTCGAAGACATCGCGATCCTGACCAAGGGCGAAATGATCAGCGAAGATCTGGGCATCAAGCTTGAGTCGGTTACGCTCGGCATGCTCGGCCAGGCCAAGCGCGTTTCGATCGACAAGGACAACACCACCATCGTCGACGGTGCGGGTGAAGCCGATGCGATCAAGGCTCGCGTTGAAGCGATCCGCGCGCAGATCGAAACCACCACCAGCGATTACGACCGTGAAAAGCTGCAAGAGCGTCTTGCCAAGCTTGCTGGCGGCGTTGCCGTGATCAAGGTTGGCGGTGCGACCGAAGTCGAAGTGAAGGAGCGCAAGGATCGCGTCGACGACGCCCTGCACGCTACCCGCGCAGCTGTCGAAGAAGGCATCGTCCCCGGCGGCGGTACCGCTCTGCTCTATGCAACCAAGGCACTTGATGGCCTCAAGGGTGCAAATGACGACCAGACCCGCGGTATCGACATCATCCGCAAGGCGATCCTCGCTCCGATCCGCCAGATTGCTGAAAATGCCGGCCATGACGGTGCGGTCGTTTCGGGCAACCTGCTGCGCGAAGGCGATGAAACCCAGGGCTTCAACGCTGCAACCGACACTTACGAAAACCTCGTAAAGTCGGGCGTTATCGATCCGACCAAGGTTGTTCGCACCGCACTGCAGGATGCTGCATCGGTCGCCGGCCTGCTGATCACCACCGAAGCAACCATCGCGGATGCTCCGGAAGACAAGGCCCCGGCTATGCCGATGGGCGGTGGCATGGGCGGCATGGGCGGCATGGACTTCTAAGTCCGCCGTTCAGCACCAGCTGAAACATCGAAGGCCGGTGGGGAGACCCGCCGGCCTTTCCTATTTGGGCATAGCTGCTAGACCGATGCCACCATGTCGCGCCTGATAGTGTTCAACAAACCCTTTGCTGTCCTCTCACAGTTTACCGACCGCGGCAGCGATGGTGCGCGGGAGACGCTATCGGATTATATCCAGGTGCCTGGGGTATATCCGGCAGGGCGACTTGATCGCGATAGCGAAGGCCTGTTGCTTCTCACCGACGATGGAAGGCTGCAGGCACGCATCGCCGAGCCAAGGCACAAGATGCCCAAAACCTATCTGGTGCAGGTCGAGGGCTATATCGACGATGCCGCTTTGGATCGCCTCCGCAAAGGTGTGATGCTGAAAGACGGCATGACGAAGCCAGCCAGGGCCGAGCGGATTGACCATCCGCAGCTATGGCCACGCGATCCGCCGGTGCGCTTTCGCAAATTGGTGCCCGATTGCTGGATCAAACTGACCATCAGCGAGGGACGAAATCGCCAAGTGCGACGGATGACAGCAGCGGTCGGTTTCCCGACGCTGCGTTTGGTGCGTTGGTCGATCGGCGATTGGACGGTCGAAGGTTTGGCACCCGGCGAGTGGCGCGAAATCCGCGTTTAGCTTTCAGCTGTCCAATGCGTATCCGACCGAACGGATCGTGCGGATCGGGTCTTCCCTGCCTGGCATTTCGATGGCGCTGCGCAAACGGCGGATATGCACATCTACCGTGCGCAATTCGATGTCACTGTCATGCCCCCAAACTGCGTCGAGCAACTGGCTGCGCGATTGGGCGCGGCCCGGCCGCTCCATGAAATGGCGCAGCAAACGGAATTCGGTCGGGCCAAGGGCGATCTGAACGCCATCGCGTTTTACCCGCACAGCAACCGGATCAAGCTCCAGATCGCCAACCACCAACGTGCTGCCAGTTATTGCAGGACGTGTGCGGCGCAATACCGCCTCGACCCGAGCGCGCAATTCACGCGGAGAAAAGGGTTTGGTGACATAGTCATCAGCGCCGGTTTCAAGCCCGCGGATACGGTCCTCTTCCTCGCCACGTGCTGTCAGCATGATGATCGGGATCGATGCCGTTTCCTTGCGTTTGCGCAGGCGACGGCAAACCTCGATGCCCGGCAGTTGTTCGATCATCCAATCGAGGATGACTATGTCGGGTCCGAACTCCTCGGCAATCAGCAATGCTTCTTCGCCATCGGCGGTCTGTTCGACGGCAAATCCCGCGCTCTCGAACGTCCAAGACAGAAGTTCGGCGAGCGCAGGCTCATCCTCAACTATCAGGATTTTCGGCGTCATGCGTCGTCTTCGACGCGCACCGCGCCGCTGCGATCGGTGAAATAGCGACCCGTTGCCGCATAATAGACCATCTCCGCGACATTGGTGGCATGGTCGCCAATACGCTCCAGGTTGCGCGCAATGAACAGCAGATGCGCCGCGGTGCTGATCGTCGCCGGATTTTCCATCATGTGCGAAACGAGATTGCGGAACAGGCTGTTGTAGAAGTTGTCGAGTTTCTCGTCACGCGCGATCACTTCGACAGCCAGATGGGAATCGCGCGATGCGTAAGCGTTGAGAACATCCCGAACCATGCCCTGCGCAATTTCTGCCATCGCCGGGATCAGCGTCAAAGGTTCGATCGATCCTTTCGCGCCCATATCGCCAACACGCTTGGCGATGTTCTTTGCATAGTCGCCGATACGTTCGACAACGCCTGAGATTTTAAGCGCCGCAATCACGTCACGCAGGTCGTCTGCCATTGGCGCGCGCAAGGCGATGATGCGAATGGCGAGTTGGTCGACTTCGGCTTCGAGAGCATCAAGTTTTGCGTCCGATGCAACCACAAGCTTGGCCTTGGCCTCATCGCGATTGACTAAGGCGTCGATGGCATCGGCGATCGCCACTTCGGCGAGCCCGCCCATTTCGGCAATCAGGCCGCGCAGCTTGCTGATATCTTCGTCGAATGCCTTGACGGTATGGTTTTCTGCCATGTCGGGTCCTTATCCGTAACGACCGGTGATATAGTCTTTGGTGCGCTCTTCGCGCGGATTGGTGAAGATCGTCGATGTCTCGCCATATTCGACCATCGAACCGAGGTGGAAAAAGGCGGTGCGCTGTGAAACGCGGGCGGCCTGCTGCATCGAGTGGGTGACGATGACGATGGCGTAACGGCCCTTCAACTCGTCAATCAGTTCCTCGATGCGAGCGGTGGCGATCGGATCGAGCGCAGAGCAAGGCTCGTCCATCAGGATGACTTCGGGGCTAACGGCAATGGCGCGTGCGATACAAAGGCGTTGCTGCTGACCGCCCGAGAGCGCGGTGCCTGCATCGGCAAGGCGATCTTTCACTTCGTCCCACAGGCC
>JALREL010000159.1 GCA_023262005.1 Sphingorhabdus sp.
TCCCAAAGATTGAAACACCGAAGTGTTGTATCCAGATGTTCTTTACTCTTTGAAGATTTAAGTAGTTTGATTACCCACTTGAAATCTTTGATTGCGGAAGTCATATTCATTGTCATCATGGTTATTTATTTACAACAAAGATACAATAAAAATTTACTCTGCGAAACCCACAAGAATAAATAATTAAAATTTTTGAGTTTTATTTTTGACTTCTTATTTCAACAATCCGAAATACTCTTTGAAGTGTTTGATTCTATCAGCAAGTCCGATAGTACCACCATTGACTCTTTTGGTTACTGCTGTCACTGTAGCATCATCGGCTCCCCTATCACAGATTTCCCAACAAATGGAGTTCTCCCATGGCGGTTACCCGCACCTTTTCGATCATCAAGCCCGACGCCACCCGTCGCAACCTGACCGGCGCCGTCACCAAAATGCTGGAAGAAGCCGGCCTGCGCGTCGTTGCTTCAAAGCGCATCCATATGACCCGCGAGCAGGCCGAAGGCTTTTACGCGGTCCACAAGGAGCGCCCTTTCTTTGGCGAACTGTGCGATTTCATGATGAGCGAACCTGTTGTTGTCCAGGTGCTTGAAGGCGAAGACGCCGTCACCCGCAACCGCGACATCATGGGCGCCACCAACCCCGCCGATGCAGCTGAAGGCACCATCCGCAAGACCTATGCCTTGTCGATTGGTGAAAACACCGTCCATGGTTCTGACAGCGACGAAAATGCGGCGATCGAAATCGCATTCTTCTTCAAGCCGGAAGAAATCGTCGGCTGATCCGACAACTAGCAAATTCAAAAGGGGCCGTTCGAGCAATCGGGCGGCCCTTTTTGTTGCGCCCGCCGATACGCACGCTATTTCCGATGGCAAAGAGGAGACGGACATGCTCGGAATGGGTGAGGGCGAAGACTGCCCTTTTCAGTTCAATTTTGATCCAGCGACCTTCAAGGTCGGCGATACCGTAAGCTATCGCGTAACGGGAAGCCTTGCTGATTTCCCTTTTGTCGGGACCTTGCTTGAAGTGCACGACGATTATGTCGTGATCTCGCCGGGCGAAAATGAGCCAGATGCGCGCTACAAGGCCACGCGGGAGAGCCGACCGTTGGTCGATGAAAGTGAACTCTGAGTCCGATTGACTATCCGCCCTATCGCGCCGATAATCCCGACGAGTTGGCCAGCCAGTAAAGGGGCAGCCAAAGACCTGACGACTCTTGCCCCTCCACGTCTCTTCGACAGGAGGAACGACTATGCGGTCATTCTATATATTGGTGGCATTGGGCTGTTATGCAGCCTTTTTCGTGGCTTTCGTCTATCTGGTCGGGTTTCTGGCGGGGATTCCAGATCTGCCAACCCATATCGACAAGGGCATGGTTGCCGATCCGACAATAGCAGCAATCTGGAATATCGGCTTGATCACGCTATTCGGAATTCAACACAGTGTGATGGCCCGCAAAGGCTTCAAAACCGCACTGACCCGGATAGTGCCCCAACCGCTTGAGCGGAGCACCTATTGCCTCGCTTCGGCGATCGTGCTCGCTCTGCTTTACCTGTTCTGGCATCCGATCCCGACTGTGGTCTGGGATATCACCAACCCCCTCGGCCGGAACCTGGTATGGGCGTTGTTCCTGGCAGGCTTTGGTATTGTGTTTATCAGCACCTGGCTGATCAACCACTTCGAATTGTTCGGATTGGCGCAGGTCTGGCGCAATTGGCGCGGTACGCCAGCCCATACACCAGTGATGCGGATGCCGTTCTTCTACAAGCTGGTACGCCATCCCATTTACACGGGATTCCTGATCGCCTTCTGGTCTGCACCAACCATGACCGTTGGGCATCTGCTTTTTGCCGTGGGGATGACAGTCTACATCTTCATTGGCATCCAATATGAAGAGCGCGATTTGGTCGGCCTGTTCGGCAAGGATTACGAAGCCTATCGTAAAACGGTGGGTAAGGTGATCCCGGGCTTAGGAAGAGCCTAAAAGGCCTCAGCTGCGTCGATGAGCGCGGTCAATTTTTTGGGTGCCACGCTGCGCCAGCTGCGTGCCAGCCACTCGCCAATCTCGTCCCAGTCATTGCGGCCAGGATCGAGGCGCATGGCAACCCAGCCATCTCCGAAATAGGCCGGACGGTAATATCGATCGGGATCGTTCTCGATCAACTGGGCCTGCTCGTCAGCGCCGCTGATCTTCACCAGCAGAGCAATTTTGCCATCGCCGTGGTGATCAAGACTGACATAGGCAAATTTTTTGCCCTTCACGATGCCGAAGCAGGGCATACCGTGGCTCACCACTTCGTCTGCCTCGGGTAGGGAGAGCGCGCGTTCGCGGACTTGCGCTACCAAATGATCGGGCGAGGTCTCGCGTCCGACAAAGACGGCGAGGCAGCGCGAATAGAGCTGGTGCTCTGCAATCAGTACCCGAGCGGCAAGGCTGTCGGCCGTATCGCCCAGCAGGATTGCAACCGGCGTTTGCCCAAGGATAGGGCCGTCATCGAGTTCGGCTGTGACGAGGTGCACGCTGCATCCGCCATGGCTGTCCCCCGCTTCAATTGCGCGCTCATGCGTGTGGAGGCCCTTATATTTGGGAAGCAGGCTGGGATGGATGTTGAGCATCCGGCCTTCCCATTTTTCCACAAATCCACTGCTGAGGATGCGCATATAGCCGGCCAGCGCCACAAATTCGGTTTTAGCTGCAATCAACGCTTCATGCATGATCCCGTCATGCTCCTCGCGGCTCAGGCCTTTGTGGGGGTGTGCAAAGGTTGCGATGCCTTCAGCTTCAGCCAGCTTCAGTCCTCCAGCATCGGGGTTGTTGCTGGCGACGAGTACGATCTCATAAGGGCAATCGGTTGCCTTGGCCGCATAGAGCAAGGCCGCCATGTTGGTTCCGGTCCCCGAAATCAGCACGGCGACGCGGGCCTTAGCCATGATGCGTCGCGCTCCAATCGGCCTTTGCGCTCCATGTTTCGATCGAACCTGAAACCGTGCAGCCCTTTTCGCCCTTCGCGATATGGCCGATGCGGTAAATGGTTTCGCCAGCGGCTTCGAGTGCAGCGCTGGCTGCCTCCACATCGCCTTCGGCAACCACGACAGCCATTCCGATGCCGCAGTTGAAGGTGCGCGCCATTTCCTCGGGCTCAATATTGCCTTGGGCTTGCAGGAACGCCATCAGGCGCGGCTGCGCCCATGCATCGGCATCGACATGCGCGTGCAGGCCGGCGGGCAACACACGCGGAATATTTTCCAGAAGGCCACCGCCGGTAATATGCGCCATCGCGTGCACCTTGCCCGAACGAACGAGGGGCAGGAGGCTTTTCACATAAATGCGCGTTGGCGCCATCAGTGCGTCGATCAGCAGCGTGTCGATGTCGAACAGGGCAGGGCGATCTAGCTTCCAGCCCTTGTCTGCCGCGAGGCGACGCACCAGCGAAAAGCCGTTCGAATGGACGCCCGAAGAAGCGAGCCCAAGAATGACGTCACCTTCGGCAACCTTATCGGCGGTCAACACCTGGTCGCGTTCAACCGCGCCAACGCAGAAACCGGCAAGGTCATAGTCACCGTCGCTGTACATACCCGGCATCTCGGCGGTTTCCCCGCCGATCAACGCACAGCCGGCCTGCTTGCAACCTTCGGCGATGCTGGCCACCACAGCAGTGGCGACGTCATTATCGAGTTTTCCCGTCGCGTAATAATCCAGGAAGAATAGCGGTTCGGCACCCTGCACGATAAGATCATTGGCGCACATCGCGACAAGATCGATGCCTACACCCTCGTGGCGGCCGCTCTCGATTGCGAGTTTGAGCTTGGTTCCGACGCCGTCGTTTGCGGCAACGAGCAGCGGATCGTTGAAGCCTGCAGCCTTCAGGTCGAAGAAACCGCCAAAGCCACCCAAATCGGCATCGGCACCCAGTCGCCGTGTCGCCTTTGCCAGAGGTGCGATGGCGCGCACCAAAGCGTTGCCGGTTTCGATCGAGACGCCCGCCTTGGCGTATGTGTAAGACTCATTGTCGCTCATTTTATCGCCGCTAGCGACTTCCCCCTTGGATTTCCAATCATAAGTCGCCAAAAGGGCCCCCAATGAGGGTCCGGGTGCCAAAGTCTCTGTGGAAATATGCGTTGGCCTTGCCACTTCTGGCAGGCAGTGCGGTGCTGGTGCACGCCCAGATCGAAGGGCCAAAGCGCGGAATTCCGCCAATCGCCAGCAGTGGCGACTTTGAAGTCACTGGCGTTATCGTCAATGTGACGGGCAAAAATGCCGATGATGCCCGCCGTGCCGGTTGGCAAGAGGCGCAGCGCAAGGCGTGGAGCATGCTGTGGGCCAAAACCCATGGTGGTGCTGGTGCAACGCTTTCGGATTCGACGCTCGATGGCATCGTATCTGCGATCATCGTCGAAGAAGAGCAAATCGGGCCGCGACGCTACATTGCCAAGCTGGGCGTTTCGTTCGATCGTGCGCGGGCAGGGCAGTTATTGGGCGTCAAGGGCGTCAGCCGCAAATCGGCGCCTTTGCTCGTCATTCCGGTTATGTACAGCAATGGCGCGCCTTATGTGTTTGAACAGCAAACGCCATGGCAGGCGGCATGGGCCAAGTTCCGCACCGCGGATAGCACGATCGATTATGTGCGCCCTTATGGCGGGGGCGGAGAGTCGCTGCTCATCAATGCCGGCCAGATGGAAAGGCGCAGCCGCAGCTGGTGGCGCGTCATTCTCGACCAGTTCGGTGCAGCGGATGTTATCTATCCGATTGTCCGGCTTGAACGGCAATATCCGGGTGGACCAGTAATTGGGAAATTCGCGGCGCGTTATGGCCCCGAAAACCGTTTCCTCGGCAGTTTCATCCTTCGTGCGCAAAATCCGGAAGGCATTCCGGTGATGTTGGCCGAAGGCGTTCGCAAGATGGACGAGTTGCTGCAACAGGCGTTTGTCAGCGGTCGCTTGCGGGCTGAAGCTTCGCTCCTCCTCGAAGAGATTGACGAGGAAGACCTGGAAGAGCTCGAAGAAGAGGCCGCGACCGAAACCGAAGATCCGCTTGCGGATGCGGTCGATGCGCTTTCCGGGCGTGCAGCGAACGAACAGGGTGGGCAGTCGCCGGTAGCGGCGCAGCAAGTCACCGTTACCGTGCAGGTCAGCACACCGACACCCGAAGCCGTGGACCGGGCAGAGGCATCGCTTCGCTCAATCCCCGGTGTGCGTTCGGTTTCGACGACGAGCCTTGCGCTTGGCGGAACCTCGGTCATGCGTGTGTCGTTCCAGGGCGATCCGGCGGCGTTGAACGCCGCGTTGCAGTCTCGCGGTTTCAGGTAAGGGAGCAGGGCGCAGTCGACGCGTCCGCGGCCAGATGAAACAGATTGCGTTACCTTTTGACGAACTCAATCCCGGACGGATGGACGATTGCCTGATCGTCACTCCGGCTAACGCAATTGCCTTCGCGGCGCTTGGCAACAGCAGCCAGTGGCCGGGCCACTGCGCCTTGCTTGTGGGCCCCGCGCGTTCGGGCAAGACGCTAATGGCGCGCTATTTCGCGGCACAGGGTGGCAAGGTGCTCGACGATGCCGACCAGATTTCGGCGGAGGAACTGTTCCACCACTGGAATGCCGCAAAAAATGCCGGTGAAGTGCTATTGCTGGTGTCAGGGCATGCGCCCGGCGAATGGAACATCGAGCTTCCAGATCTTCGCTCGCGCATCGGTGCGGCGCAATTGCTTGAAATCGGCGAACCTGATGATGAACTGGTCGAACAATTGCTGCTTAAATTCCTGCGAGATCGAGGAACCTCGATTGGGCCTGAAGCATTGGCTTTTGTCGTCCGCCGAATAGAGCGCAGCTATCAGGCGGTTGAAGAACTTGCCAAACAGGCAAATGCATTGGCACTTGCTGAAGGGTCTGCAATCACCCTGCCGCTGGTCAGGCGATTGATCGCTGCTTAACCGCAGTTTATGCGGATGATTTTCTTGGCTTCGTCAATGAAGATGTTGAGCCGAGCTGGGCTATAATCCATGGTGATCACGCCATCGTGCGGCGCGACGCGCACCACTGAAGCCTTGGCTTCACTTTTCAGTTTCGCTTCGAATTCCGCGGTCAGGGTTTTGCCGACGGCATAATCAAGCTTGCTGGCATCGCATGATCCCGTTGGCTCTGGCGAGGTCTGGCTTGCGTCTGCATTTTCAGCCGAAGGGATGCATCCCGTCAGCGCGAGCATAAGAAGCGAACCAGCAAGAGCCTTTTTCATCCGTCAACATCCTCCGTCCGCGTCATCTTAAGCTTGCCATTTACGACAGCGAAAGCGAGCCGACCTTCGACCAGATCGAGCGCGTCATGCCCGAACTGTTCGTACCGCCAGCCCTTGAGCAGTTCGAGGCCTTCGCGGTCGCCCGCCGCCAGCCTTTCCAACTCTTCGCTGCGGGTGATTAGACGCGAGGCAACATTGATTTCGCGTGAACGGATTTTGAGAAGGAGTTTAAGCAAATCTGCCACCAGCGCACCATCCTTGCCCGGGCCGGGGCCGTTGTGGTTGCGATCGGGCATTTCATCCTTTGATAGCGGTTGCGCATCGGCAAGGACCGCCATCAGGCGCGCGCCGATTTCATTTTCCTTCCACGCTGGGGATAGGCCGCGCACCTTCGGCAGGTCTGACTGCGCCTTGGGGGGATGGGAAGCGATGTCGGCAATGGTCTCATCTTTCATGATGCGACCACGCGGGATGTTCTTACGTTGCGCCTCGCGCTCGCGCCATGCACCGAGTGCCTTGAGCCTTCCAAGAACATCGGCTTTGCGCGACTGCATCTTGATGCGCCGCCAGATCGTTTCCGGATCGTTGCGGTAATTTTCCGGGTCGGCGAGCCGCTCCATCTCGTCATTCAGCCATTCACCGCGCCCGGTCTGCACCAGTTTGTTGAGCATCTTGGGGAAAATGTCGGCCAAATGGGTGACATCGCCGATAGCATAATCGATCTGGCGTTTATCGAGCGGTCGACGCGACCAATCGGTAAAGCGCGCACCCTTATCAAGGTGAATGCCGAGCCACAGGTCAACAAGGTTCGAATAGCCGATCTGCTCGCCTTGCCCAAGCGCCATTGCCGCAATTTGCGTGTCAAATAGCGGGTGTGGCGTGCGACCGGTCAAATTGAAGAAAATTTCGATATCCTGGCCGCCAGCGTGGAATACTTTCAGCACATCCTCATTATTGGTGATGAGCTCGAGCATCGGCGCTAAATCAAGGCCATCGGCCTTGGGATCGATAGCTGCGGCTTCATTTTCATCCGCCAACTGCACCAGGCAAAGTTCAGGATAATAGGTGTTTTCGCGCATGAATTCGGTGTCGACGGCAACGAAGCGCGATTTCGAGAGGCGCGCACAAAAATCGGCGAGCTGTTTACTATCGGTGATGAGCGGATGAATCTGCATTGGCGAAGGCCCATAACAGCCAATCGCAACTTGACAAAGGGGCGTTGCAAGGGTCTAGCGCCGCGTTCATATTTTCTTGTCGAAAACACAAAGATAAAAGACCAATCATGCACGCTTATCGTTCACATAAATGCGCGGAATTGCGCGCTTCTCACGTCGGTGAAACCGTACGCTTGTCGGGCTGGGTACACCGCAAGCGCGACCATGGCGGCGTATTGTTCGTCGACCTGCGCGATCATTACGGCATGACGCAGATCGTCGCGGACAGCGACAGCCCCGCGCTCCCGATACTCGAAGGACTGCGCCTTGAGAGCGTTGTAACCATCGATGGCGAGGTGAAGGCGCGCAGCGCGGCGACCGTCAACGCCAACCTGCCGACTGGCGAAATCGAGGTTTTCGCACGCAATGTGACGGTGTTGAGCCGTGCTGACGAATTGCCGCTGCCAGTCGCGGGCGAGCAGGAATATCCTGAGGAAATCCGACTGAAATACCGCTTCCTCGACCTGCGCCGTGAAACGCTTCACGCCAACATCGTCAAGCGCACGCAGATCATCAAGGAAACGCGTCGCCGGATGGAAGATATCGGTTTTACCGAATATTCGACGCCGATCCTGACCGCTTCGTCGCCGGAAGGTGCGCGCGATTTCCTCGTTCCAAGCCGCATCCATGCCGGCAAGTTCTTCGCGCTGCCGCAGGCTCCGCAACAGTACAAGCAGTTGCTGATGGTCGCC
>JALREL010000101.1 GCA_023262005.1 Sphingorhabdus sp.
CCGGCGGTGCAGGACGTAATCGGCTTCTCCGGCGGCACCGATAACCACTCGATGCTGGTCGACCTGCGACCCAAGCAGGCCAAGGGCAAGCATGCCGAGCATGCGCTCGACCGTGCGTCGATCACGTGCAACAAGAACGCCATTCCTTACGATCCGGAAAAGCCTTTTGTTACCTCGGGCCTGCGTCTTGGTACCCCGGCGGGAACAACGCGCGGATTTGGCCCGGCAGAGTTCCGCGAAATTGGCCGCATGATTGCAGATGTCGTCGAAGGGCTTCGTAAAAATGGAGAGGCTGGCGACGGCCAGATCGAGGCACGGGTGAAGGAAGAAGCGGAGGCAATGTGTGCCCGCTTCCCGATTTATCCGTCCTGAGCTATAATTGCACTTGAAACGGGCAAGTGACTTACTCATCTAATACAGAGATGAAGGGAGGCAAGTGATGTCCCAAATGTGCAATGAATGTTCGGCTGAAATCTCCGAAGGCATGAAGTTTTGCCCGAAATGCGGTGCGAAGACTCCTGAGAAGCTCTCGGAGGAAAGCATCGCCAACCAGGCGAAGCATTATGTTGGCGAAGCCGCTGACGAACTGTGGGGCGCGACCAAGGACGCCTATCACACCGGAAAGCATCTTGCCGATCAGGATACGGTGAAAAAAGTTGCAGGCGGCGCGGCGATCGGTGCTGCGGCCAGCATTCTGGCACCGATCGGTCTTGCAACCGGCGCAGTTATCGGTGCAGGCATCGTGGCCTATCGGCACGTGAACAAGAAAAAGAACCAAGAAAAAGAGAAATAATGCGCTGCCCTTTTTGCGGACATGATGACAGCCAGGTCAAAGACAGTCGCCCTACAGAGGATGGAGCTGCCATTCGCCGTCGGCGTCAGTGCGAAGGGTGCGGTGCGCGCTTCACGACTTTCGAGCGTATCCAGCTCCGCGAATTGACGGTTCTGAAAAGCGAAGGACGGCGTGAGCCGTTCGAGCGCGAAAAGCTAGAGCGTTCGGTGGCCGTTGCCTGCCGCAAACGCCCGATTGACCAAACCCGGATCGACAAGCTCGTCTCCGGCATCCAGCGCCAACTGGAAACCTTGGGCGAAACCGAGATCGAATCTTCGCGTATTGGCCAATATGTGATGGATGGCCTCAAAGGCCTCGATACCGTCGCCTATATCCGCTTCGCCAGCGTCTATAAGGAATTTGAAGAAGCGAAGGATTTTGAGGATTTCGCGAGCAACGTCGCCGAAGCCGCCAAGAAGTGACCTCCGCACCCATTATCATCCTTGTGCGCCCGCAACTGGGCGAGAATATTGGCAAGGCGGCGCGCGCCATGCTTAACTTTGGCCTTACCGAGATGCGGATCGTAAATCCGCGCGACGGCTGGCCCAATCCTTCTGCTGGCCCTGCTGCATCCGGGGCGGACATTGTTCTGGAGCGGGCGGAAGTTTTCGACACGCTTGCAGAGGCAACCGCAGACATCAGCCACATCTATGCGACGACTGTCCGCAAGCGTGGGGTCACCAAACCGGTGCTGACCCCCGAAGAAGCAGCCAACGAAATGCTGTCGGCACAGAGCCGATCCGCCATCTTGTTCGGCGCTGAACGTTCCGGGCTGGAAACCGACGAAGTAGCGGTGGCGCGGACCATCATCACCGTGCCCATCAATCCGGAATTCGGTTCACTCAACCTTGCGCAGGCGGTCATCCTCTGCGCTTATGAATGGTCGAAACACCAGAGTCTTGAAAGCCCGCCCAAAGTTGAACTTGATCCGCCCGCCCCGCAGGAGGAACTCGACGGAATGATTGGGCAGCTTTTCGGACTGTTGGAGGAGCGCGACTATTTCTTCCCGCCGGAACGCACCGGGGCCACGAAGCTCACTTTGCGCAACCTTTTGACCAAGCCGGGTTGGAACAGCCTTGAAATTCGTACGCTTCGCGGCGTGTTGAGCGCGTTCAAGGAACGCAAACGCTAATCAACCGCGCAGAGCGTCCCATCGGGCAAACTCGTAAGCAATCGAGCCTTCGACCAGCGTTTCCCACATATCAGAAACGACGTCCTGCGGGATCCGAAGTTCAAGCGCTGCCTTGCGTGCATTTGCAATGACCTGCGCTTTGCGAACTTCATCGCGCACCGTGTCGCGATCCTGTTTGATGCGGGCAGCGGCATCCATGTAGCCAAAACGCCGGGCAAGCAGCTGGACAATCTGCGCGTCAACATCATCCACACCGGCGCGGACTTCTGCCATATCGGCGCAATCAGCCGGATCTTTTACAGCATTGGGAGAATTTTTTAGTGTCATGCCCCGCGCCATTAGGATTACGGCGCCATTCTGTCGAGCCGATACTTGACTTTATCCACACTCCCCGCCATAGGCGCGCCTTCGCAATTGGCCCTGCACCCCGGTGAAGCAGTGGCCGCAAACCGCAAATTGGCGGTTTGGTGCGGTTCCGGGACCAAAAATGACAGCAAATTGAAAGGACTTTGACACATGTCGAAGCGTCAGAATTCGAAGTATAAAATTGACCGTCGTCTTGGCGAAAACATCTGGGGCCGTCCGAAATCGCCGGTAAACCGCCGCGAATATGGCCCGGGTCAGCACGGCCAGCGCCGCAAGGGCAAGCTTTCCGACTATGGTCTGCAGCTCCGCGCAAAGCAGAAGCTGAAGGGCTATTACGGCGACATCACCGAGAAGCAGTTCAAGCGCGCCTACCAGGAAGCTGACCGCATGAAGGGCGATACCTCGCAGAACCTGATTGGTCTGCTTGAG
>JALREL010000140.1 GCA_023262005.1 Sphingorhabdus sp.
AGGCGCTGAAAACATTCAACTTCACCGAACAGGCCGGGGCCGCCAAGGTCGTTTATGAACCGATTGGCGTTGTCGGCCTGATCACGCCGTGGAACTGGCCGCTCAACCAGATCGCGCTGAAGGTTGCCCCGGCCCTGGCCGCTGGTGACACCATGGTGCTGAAGCCTTCGGAAGAATGCCCCGGCAACGCGGCGATCTTTGCCGAAGTGATGGATGCCGCTGGCGTCCCGCCGGGTGTGTTCAACCTCGTTCAGGGTGACGGCCCAACCGTAGGTGCGGCGATTTCGGCCCATCCGGGAATCGACATGGTCAGCTTCACCGGTTCGACCCGTGCAGGTATCCTTGTTGCAAAGGCAGCTGCCGATACCGTGAAGCGCGTCCATCAGGAACTGGGCGGAAAGTCGCCCAACGTCGTGCTTCCCGATGCCAAGTTCGAAGAAGTCCTGCCACCGACCGTGCAGGGCGTCCTCATCAACAGCGGCCAAAGCTGCATCGCACCGACCCGTATCCTCGTGCAGAAGGATCGCGCGCAGGAAGCGGCAAACTTCGTCAAGGCAATGTTCGAAGGCACAAAGGTTGGCGATCCTCTGCAGGAAGGTGC
Source organism: Sphingorhabdus sp. (assembly GCA_023262005.1). GTDB lineage: Bacteria > Pseudomonadota > Alphaproteobacteria > Sphingomonadales > Sphingomonadaceae > Sphingorhabdus_B > Sphingorhabdus_B buctiana. The sequence goes on from JALREL010000140.1 coordinate 602, forward strand.
GCATATCGGCCCTGTCGTGAACAAGGCGCAATATGAGAAGATCCAAGGTCTGATCCAGTCGGCCATCGACGAAGGCGCAACGCTGGAAACCGGCGGCACCGATCGCCCGGCCGATCTCAACCGCGGCTATTACATCAAGCCGACCGTATTCTCGGGTGTCACGCCCAACATGCGCATCGCCAAGGAAGAGGTTTTCGGCCCGGTCGCGACCATCATGGCCTATGAGGATCTCGATCAGGCAATCGAAATCGCCAACGACACCGAATATGGTCTGTCTGCTGTGGTTTCGGGCGATCCTGCGAAGGCGGCGGAAGTGGCACCGAAGCTGCGTGCCGGCATGGTTGCCATCAACAATTGGGGCCCGGCACCGGGCGCACCATTTGGTGGCTACAAGCAGTCCGGCAATGGCCGTGAAGCCGGCCTGTTCGGCCTTAAGGACTTCATGGAAGTGAAAGCGATCAGCGGCCTGCCTGCATGAGCTTTCGCATGACGAAAAATGTGCGCCAGTCCCTCACCCTCATGGGTGCGGGGCTGGCGCTCGCCTTTTCAGCCCCGGCAACTGCGCAGTTGAACAAGGCCGAGGCCAAAATGGTTGCAACTGTCGACGCCGAATATGAGCGGTCGGTTGCGCTGCTCGAGAAACTGGTCAACCAGAATTCGGGCACAATGAATTTCGAAGGCGTGCGCACCGTCGGTGAGATGATGCGCGCCGAACTGGAACCGCTGGGTTTCAAGGTTGAATGGATCGATATGGCCGCTGCCGGCCGATCCGCGCACCTCGTCGCGACCAAAAACGGCAAGAAAGGCACCAAACGCCTCTTGCTGATTGCGCATCTAGATACCGTCTTTGAACCCGACAGCTCGTTCCAGAAATTTGTCCGCATAAAAGCAGGCTCGACCGACGAGGCCCAAGGACCGGGCGCTGGAGATGACAAGGGTGGAATGACCGTCATCGTCGCTGCACTTCGCGCTATGCAGGCGGCTGGAACGCTTAAAGACGCCAATATCGAAATCCACATGACCGGCGACGAAGAAGATGCCGGCGATCCGATTGAAGTGACGCGCGGGCCGTTGATAGAGGCCGGCAAGCGCGCCGATGTCGCATTGGATTTTGAGGGACTGGTCCGCGATGAGGGGCGCGACATGGGCTCGATCGCGCGGCGGTCTTCAAACAGCTGGAAGCTGGAGGTCAGCGGCGTCACCGGTCACAGCTCGCTGATTTTCAGCAACACCTATGGCGATGGCGCGGCGTTTGAGCTCGCGCGCATATTGCACCGCTTCCGCACAGAATTGCCCGAGCCAAATCTGACATTTAATGTCGGGTTGATAGCGGCCGGGCAAGAAGCTGCGCTCGACCCGAGCGGCATTCGCGCCACTGCCGCAGGCAAGACCAATATCATTCCCGGCATCGCCTATGCGCGGGGCGACTTCCGGACGCTTTCCGAAGAACAATCCGCGCGCATTCGCGCCAAGATGCTGCAGATCGTCTCTGAATCCGCGCCTAAAACCAGCGCCAAAATCAGCTTCGATCCCGGCGCCTATCCGGCAATGGCGCCAACGGCTGGAAACAGGGCGCTGCTCGACAGGCTGAACGGCGTAAACCGTGACATGGGGCTGGCCGAGATGCCCGCGCTGGATCCGCTGAAACGCGGCGCGGGCGATATCAGCTTTGTCGCCAATGATGTCGATGGCCTCGCCGGTCTTGGTACCTACAGCCGTGGCGATCATGCACCGGGCGAAACCGTCGATCTCGACAGCATCAAACGGCAGGCAAAACGCGCCGCCATCCTGATGTCGCGTTTGAGCAAAGAGAAGGCGAACTAAGCCGCCTTGCCACCCCGGAAGGACGAGGCCACCAATCGCGACAGCAAGCCGCGGAGATTGGGGTAATTGGCCTTGTCGTAATTGCTGCCATTGCCGAACTTCCCCGCAAGACGGCGATGCACCTCGGGCAGCGCGTGGTACGGCACGCTGGGTACCAGATGGTGGAGCGCGTGATAGCGCAGGCCCACCGGGGCCCAGAATTCACCCATGATGCCCGGCGGCGGTACGTTGACGCTGTCGAGACATTGCTCGGTGACGCTCAGCACCTCACCATCATTTTCCCACAGATGGGCAACAAGTGTGCGAACCTGGTTGAGCACCAAAGCGGCAGCCACAATTGCGAGATAGATCAGGAAGGCCTTGACCGGAATCCAGCCTGTGAAAACGGCGGTCAATATCCCGATCGACCAGACCGCCGCACCGGTTTCCATGATGATCCAGTCACGGCGGAATTCGCCTTCGGGCATCGCGCGCCGATAGGAAGGGTTGATCGACAAGGTCGAAAAACGCGCAACGGTCTCGCGGCGAATCCAAGGGCTTATCAGCGATAACGGTGACAGGATCGCGAAACGCACCAGAAACCCAATCGAACCCAGGGCGGCGACCAACATGAAGAAAACCAGCATGTGCGGCTTCATTAACGCCAGCGGCAAATATTCCGGATCGCGGTCGGTTCCGTAGCGCATCTTCGAATGGTGCTGGTTGTGGGTATCTTCATAGGTGAAGGACGGAATCAGCATCGGGATGCCAACAAGGAAGTTCCAGACCCAGCGGAAACCGGGCACATGATCACGCTTCATATGCGTGATTTCATGGATGAACAGCGCCGCGCGATACAGGAAAGTAATGGCTACTGCGGCACCGGCGAGTTGGATCGCCAGTGACGAACCAGCAATTGCAAAATAAAGACCCAGATAGCCGAGCAAGGCCGAGCCCAGAAAATCGGGCCAGTAAATGCCGGGTTTTGCAACGCTGAATTCGCGCGTCAGGGCAGCAGCTTCACGGATAAGATCATTATCCTCGACTGACTTTGCCTTCGCTACTGTCACTTGTTCCATGCGGGCCATATAATGGGTCAAAGCCGCAACGTCACGCCCCGTGAATTGCAAATCTTTCCGATTTGAGTAATCGCTGCGAAACTCAGAAATTCTGGCGCAACCGCTCGATCATCCGGTGCGGCATGGGTGTGTTTTCCTGCTCCGCATAGATATGGCTGCTAATCCGCTGCACGCGATAGTACAGGTCCTCGCTGGCCATGATCAGGTTACGCGCCTCTTCGGGCATGCGCTGCACCATCCAATCATCGGTCGCCGGAGCATAGCCCAGCTCATCCAACTCGCGCATGATATCCGACGCATGGATTTCACCCGCTCGTATTGCTTTCTGATTCAGCAACCATGCAATGACATGCATCAGCCGGGTCGTAACCTTCAGGGATTCGCAGGAAAAGGCGACTGCGACATCCGCGGGTGAGATTTCGCGCGCGCGATCACTGTCGAAATAGGAACGCGCCTCATCGGCCAGCACCATCGCTTCGGTGTAAAGACCGTCAATCAGCTTGGGCGTTATTTGGTACTGCGGCGCATGCATCAAATGCCCATGCCAAACCGACTCCACCGCTGTCAGCAAGATTTACCACTTTTCCACTGCATTCCTGAAAATGTTCCATAAAGGAACGTTAACCAGAACATGCCGTGTTTATGCGATGATATCCGGGATCAATTGATCCTCAAGCACGCCAATCCTGTCTTTCAGGGCCAGTTTCTTCCTCTTCAGCCGCGCAATTTGCAGTTGATCCGACACTGGATTGGCCTGGAGCGCAGTAATCGCATCGTCAAGATCGCGGTGTTCGATCTTAAGCAATTCAATCTGCTGACGGATACCCTCGTCGTTCATGGCGCCCCGGTTCATAACAACTTGTAATCCAGCCTTGATAGCCACCCTGGCCCCGTGTCGCCAGAACGAAAATCACCTGCGGCAAAGCGGATGCTTTTTCGCGAGACAGGCTGTGGAAAACATGTTCTACTTTCCGTCTTGGCTCTGGTGAGTCGAAATGAATCGGCTCTCCGGGCGACAAGCCAGAAGGAGATAGCGGTGAGTGAAAATCATCTGTCGGCCCTGCGCCTGAAACATGCCGAACTCGAAGCGCTGCTTGAAAAAGAAGAAACCCGGCCATTTCCAGACGATGATTTGATACACCGCATCAAAAAGCAGAAATTGCAGTTGAAAGACGCGATGGCACAGGAGTTAGCCTCGGTTTAAACCCGACTGCATACGTAATTTTTTGCTGCGAGCCTGTATCGGGTATCGCGTGCGCCCATGCCATCTGCTAACTGGGTGGCATGGAAAGCGCAGCCATAGCCGCACGCAACATATTGACCGGCCTTCACGAAGTGATGGCTTCGGGAAATCACGCGCAGGCAAAGCTGAACCAAGTGGTCAATATCATCGGTGAGGCGCTGTCGAGCGAGGTTTGCTCTATCTATCTGCTGCGCGATGGTGTTCTCGAACTTTTTGCAACGCGCGGCCTGAATCAGGACGCTGTGCACGTCACCAAACTGGGCTTTGGCGAAGGACTTGTTGGAACGATTGCCGACAATGTCGAAACGCTGAACCTCGATGAAGCTGCCGCGCATCCGGCATTCCGATATATGCCCGAGACGGGAGAAGAACGCTTTCACAGCTTTGCCGGTGTGCCGATCGTCCGTTCCGAACGGGCGGTGGGCGTGCTCGCGGTCCAGCACGCCGAGCCGCGCAAATATGCCGAAGTCGAAATCGAGGCGTTGCAGACCACCGCAATGGTGCTTTCGGAGCTCATCGCCAATGCCGGCCTGATCGACGAAGCAGGAACCATTGGCAGCGGCCAGACCGGAACCTCGGTGTTGAACGGCCTGCCACTTGTTTCAGGTGCGGCGGCCGGCATCGCCATTTTCCACCAGCCCAATGTGCGCATCGAACACACGATGGCGGAGGATACCGAGGCCGAGCGCGCACGTGTCTATTCCGCATTCGACAAGATGCGCGAGCAGATCGACCGCATGGCGAACATGGCCGAATTCGGTGCGGGTGGGGAGCATGAGGAGATCCTCGATACCTATAAGATGTTCGCCTATGACGAAGGCTGGTCGCGGCGGATCAACGAGGCGATAGATTCGGGGCTGACCGCCGAGGCGGCGATCGAGCGGGTGCAGCAGCG
>JALREL010000080.1 GCA_023262005.1 Sphingorhabdus sp.
TAGCCATGAGTGAACCCGCACGTTCCCGCGCAGTCCTTTCAACCGAGGACTTCAAGCTGATCCGCAAGGCGCTGGCCCAATATTTGCCCACCGTGGAAGATGGTGAAGAATCGAAGAAGTTCGCCCGCCTTTACCACCGGCTTGGAAGTGCCGCCAAACTGGGTTGAAACGAGTTTTCCTGGGGAGGAAAAGCGACTGCGCCGCCGACCATCGGGTCGGCGGCCTTTTTTGCGCCACCATCCGGCAAGGAAATTTTAAGCACCCTCTGCTACCGAAATCACGGATTTTTACATTTACGGGTTCGATCATGGACAATGTTCTCAAAATCATTCTCGGCGTTCTGGGCCTATTCGCGTTGGTGATCCTGGCGGTCCCTTCGTCCGACGAGGATTCCGAAAAGGTCGTGAAACCGGTGGCGACGCCAATTTCGACCCCGCGACCCACCATCGCGCAAGCGACTCCTACGGAAAATGGCGATGAGGATTCCAACGACGGAGATTCCAAGGACGATGAGTGGGGCGAAGACGAATTTGAAAGCTTCGGCCAACCCATGAACGATGCCAAGCCACTTGGCGTGAGCGACGATCGCGACAACAATGGCAACAATGGCGTTCCTGTTATTCCCGGTGCCGCGCCACAGCAACCGGGCATGCCTGCATATGCCGAAACGACATACGCACAGCCTGGGTTTGCGCGCCCAACGGATTCCGGCGAGGAGTAACATTTCTCAAAATTGCGAAGCCGATACGGGCAAAGAAAAAGGCCGCCGCGAACAATCCGCGACGGCCTTTGTCGTTAGGTCTGCTGTGTGATCAGTTCAGATCGAATCGATCCGCATTCATCACCTTCACCCAAGCCTTCACAAAGTCTTCGACGAACTTCCGTTCGTTGCCCTTTTCGGCATAGACTTCGGCAATGGCGCGGAGCTGTGAGTTCGAACCAAACACCAGATCTGCACGGGTAGCACGCCAACGCTCGGTACGACCGCCACGAGCGTAACCGACATATTCTTCATCTTCGCTGCCTTCGACGACATCCCAGAAGGTGTCCATATCGAGCAGGTTGACGAAGAAGTCGTTGGTCAACTGGCCAACGCGGTTAGTGAAGACGCCATGGCTGCGTCCGCCATGGTTGGCACCCAGCACGCGCAGGCCGCCGACCAGTGCAGTCAGCTCGGGACCAGACAGGCCAAGCAGCGCCGCACGGTCGATCAGCAGTTCTTCGGTCTTCACCGAGAACTTCTGCGACATATAGTTGCGGAAGCCATCAACCTGCGGTTCGAGCACGTCAAAGCTGTCGACATCGGTCCATTCCTGCGTCGCATCGCCACGGCCGCCGGTGAACGGAACGGTTACGTCAAAGCCGGCATCCTTGGCTGCCTTTTCGACTGCTGCGCTGCCAGCCAGAACGATTGCGTCGGCAACCGAAAGCGAACCACGCAGTTCTTCGATCTTGGCAAGCACCGTCGCCAGTTCGGCAGGCTCGTTGACCGCCCAATCCTTTTGCGGCGCAAGACGGACGCGTGCACCGTTGGCGCCACCACGATGGTCAGACTTGCGATAGGTTGAAGCCGACGCCCATGCAGCCTTGACCAACTGGCTGACAGTCAGCCCGCTGTTCAGGATGGCGGCCTTGAACGCTGCGACATCTGCGTCCGAAGGCTTGGTTCCAGCCGGAACCGGATCCTGCCAGATCAGGTCTTCAGCCGGCACTTCGGGGCCGAGGTAGCGGACCTTCGGTCCCATGTCGCGGTGGCACAGTTTGAACCAAGCGCGCGCAAAGGCATCGTCAAGCGCTGCCTGGTCGTTGAGGAAGCGCTCCGAAATCTTGCGGTATTCGGGATCCATCTTCAGGGCCATGTCGGCAGTGGTCATGATGGTCGGGACGCGCTTCGAAGGATCGCGTGCGTCGGGTGCCATGTCTTCCGGATCGGGATTGATCGGAGTCCACTGCTGCGCACCAGCCGGGCTGTGGGTCAGTTCATAATCATATTTGAACAGCAGGCGGAAATAGTCACCACCCCACTTGGTCGGGTTGTTCGACCAGGAACCTTCGATTCCCGAAGTGGTGATATTGCCCTTGGCAATCTCGTCGGCGTCGATCAGCCAGCCAAAACCTTGCTGGTGGATGGCTTCCGATTCCGGGCTCATGCCGAAAGTATCCGACGGCTTCGCGCCATGGGCTTTACCGAAAGCATGGCCGCCTGCGGTAAGAGCGACGGTTTCTTCATCGTTCATCGCCATGCGCGCAAAAGTGATGCGCATGTCGCGGGCCGACTGCAGCGGATCCGGATTGCCGCCCGGGCCTTCCGGGTTCACATAGATGAGGCCCATCTGAATGGCAGCGAGCGGGTTGGCCAATTCAGCTTTGTCTTCAGGGCGGATGCGTGTTTTCGCACCTTCGTTGACCCAAAGGTCTTCCTCACCCCAGTAAATGTCTTTCTCAGGCTCATAAACGTCCGCGCGGCCGCCACCAAAACCGAAAACCGGTCCGCCCATCGATTCGATCGCGACATTGCCGGCGAGGATGAACAGGTCCGCCCAACTGATCTGCTGGCCATATTTCTGCTTGATCGGCCACAGCAGGCGACGTGCCTTGTCGAGGTTTCCGTTATCGGGCCAGCTGTTGAGCGGAGCGAAACGCTGCTGACCGCTGTTGGCGCCACCGCGACCGTCGGCCGTGCGGTAAGTACCGGCAGCATGCCAAGCCATACGGATGAAGAAGGGGCCATAATGGCCATAGTCCGCAGGCCACCAGTCCTTGCTATCGGTCATGAGGGCAGTCAGATCAGCCTTCAGCGCCTTATAATCGAGCTTTTTGAATGCTTCGGCGTAATTGAAGTCCGGCCCCATCGGGTCGGGCGAAGTTCCACCCTGGTGGAGAATGTCCACCGGCAGTGCATCTGGCCACCAGTCCTTGTTGGTGCGGCCGAGGAGCGAACGGGTTGCACCCTTGTGCACCGGGCAACCACCGCTTGTATCGAAAGGCGTTTGATCGTTCATGGCAATTCCTATCCGGTTGGAGAATATCCAATGGGGATGCAGTCATGCATCCACAGCGTGCAGATGGACCTTGCCAACAGGAAATTCCATCGATTTTTAGCGCCAACTGTAATCGAGAGTTTCGATTTATCGATTCACATAAATGAAACAAACCGATTGATTGTGCTCAACCTGTACAATGCTATTTTTTCATCAGGTCCATGGCTGCCAGGGTCAACGCCTCGGAAGCAGTTGCGATCACCTTTTCCGCATCCGGCGCCCAATAAGGTGAATGTAGCGAAGGCAGCGGCTTTCCGCTTTTCGCCGCAGCATCCATCTCTGCTTGGGGCACGCCACCCACCCAGAAAATCATACTTTGGACATTGGCCTTGTCAGCCAGGTAGAAACGGCTGAAATCCTCTCCGCCCATCACCGGTTTGGTTTCAATCACCCGTTGTTCGCCAAATTGCTTTTTGAACAAGGAAGCCACGCGCTCGGTCAACGGCGATGTGTTGAAGGTTGCGGGAGTGAACTCGGCCTCGTTGACCGAAACGACCGGCATACGGTCTTCGGGGACACCAGCTGCAATAGCCTCGCCTTTCGCAATACGCCTAATGCCGTCGAGCAGCAATTTGCGCGTTTCATCCGAATAGCTGCGCACGGTCAGCAACAAGGTTGCTTCGTCCGAAATGATATTGTGCTTCGCACCAGCATGGAAACTGCCCACGGTCACCACAGCGGCATCCTGGGGATCGACTTCGCGGCTAACCAATGTTTGCAGGGCAGTTACGATGCGCGACGCCAACACGATCGGATCTTTCGTGGTGTGCGGATAGGCGCCGTGCCCCCCAACACCTTTGACCTTGATATCCACACTATCGACATTGGCCAGCGCCCAACCGCTCTGATAGCCGATGGTGCCCGCTGGGAATTGCGCAGCATCATGAAACGCGATCGCATAGTCCGGTTTGGGGAAGCGGGTGTAGAGGCCGTCGTCGAGCATGGCCTTTGCCCCTGCCCCGATTTCCTCCGCGGGCTGAAGGATCATCACCAGCGTACCCGACCATTTATCCTTGTTTGCGACAAGTTGCCGCGCGGTCGACACCCAAGCGGTCATGTGCGTATCATGGCCGCAGGCGTGCATGATGCCCGTTTCAGTGCCGGATTTGCTTACCCCGCGCACTTTTGAAGCGTAAGGAAGCCCCGTTTGCTCGATAACAGGAAGCCCGTCCATATCGGCGCGGATCATCACCGTCGGCCCGGCACCATTTTTCATCACCGCAACAACGCCGGTTTTGCCAACGCCTTCGGTTACCTGAAAGCCAAGACGCTTGGCTTCCGCAGCCAGCTTTGCGGCGGTCTTTACTTCTTCAAAGCTCAATTCAGGGTTGGCGTGCAAATCGCGATAGATTTCGATCAGCGACGGCATATCCTTTGCAATTGCATCACGCAGCGGGTTCGCTGCATGTGCATGGGATGCAGTCGCAAGCAATGCGGCGGCCATCAACAATTTTGTTCGCATATTTTCTCTCCCTGATTTGATGCCAGCTTATTGCGCCGTCCAGCCCCCGTCCATCGACAAGTTGGCCCCGGTAATTGCGCTTGCGGAATCGGAGCAGAGATAGACCGCCAATGATGCAAGCTGGTCGACCTGCACGAACTGCTTTTGCGGCTGGCCGGCGAGCAGAACATCATTGATCACCTGGTCACGCGTCAGGCCACGGGCCCTCATCGTATCGGGGATCTGGTTTTCCACCAGCGGTGTCCAAACATAGCCGGGGCAAATGCAGTTCACCGTTATGCCGTCGCGCGCAACTTCCAGTGCGATGGTCTTGGTGAAACCGGCAATGCCATGCTTCGCAGCATTATATGCGCTTTTGAAGGGCGAAGCGACGAGGCTGTGCATCGACCCGGTATTGATGATCCGGCCCCAACCCTTTTCCTTCATTGCCGGCACTACCGCCTTCGTTGTGTGAAAGGCCGAAGACAGGATGATGGCGATAATTGCATCCCATTTGTCTTCGGGGAAGGAATCAACAGGGGAAACGTGCTGGATACCCGCATTATTTATCAAGATATCGGGAGCCCCTAGCTTCGCAGTGCAATCGGCCACCATTGCCCGGATCTCATCAGGTTTGGTCATGTCTGCAGCCGAATGCAGTGCGCCCGCATTGCTGGTGCGGATCAATTCCTCGACATAGCCGCTAATCTCCGCAGCATCACCAAAGCCGTTGATCATGACGCTGGCCCCTTCGGCAGCAAGCGCCCGGGCATAGCCCAAGCCGATGCCCGAGGTGGAACCAGTGATCAGAGCAGTTTTGCCTTTGAGAAACATGGGAGAAGTCCTTTGGATTGCGGTGTGTAAATTGGCCTTCTTCCTTGCGCTTTTGAGGCAAAACCGCAATGCTTGATTTGAACGCAGAAGAGGAGAATCGCCATGCGTCTCGACGATCTTGATCCAACCAGCAATGCGAATGACCAAGGCGCGGGCGGCAGCGGTTTCAATATGGGTGGCGGCGGCGGATTGGGATCGCTGCTTTTCGGCCTGTTGCCAATGCTGCTCGGCCGGAAGATGGGTTGTGGCACTCTGCTGATAATTGCTGCAATCGGCTTTTTCCTCTTTTCCAGCGGCTCGTTGAACCTTGGCGGCAGTGGCGTTGCGCCCGGCGACGCGACGCAGCAGGCAAGTGGTGGCAATGTTGCGTGCGATACCGAGGCTGAACTGTTCGCCTGCCGGGTGATGAAATCGACCGAAGACACATGGGGGGCAATTTTTGCCGAGGCCGGACAGCGGTACCAGCCCGCCAAGATCGAATTCTACCAAGGTGGCGGGCAATCAGGTTGCGGCGCTGCCCAAGCGGCAATGGGGCCCTTTTACTGCCCTGCCGACAATGGCGTTTATCTTGACACCAGTTTCTTTGACCAATTGCAGCAGATGAGCGGCGGCGGCGATTTTGCAAACGCTTATGTGGTCGCGCATGAAGTGGGCCATCATATCCAGAACCTGACAGGCGTAGCCGACCAAGTTCGTCGTGCCCAATCCCGGCTGAGCCAGGAAGAAGGCAATGCGCTCCAGGTCCGCATGGAACTGCAGGCAGATTGCTATGCCGGGGTCTGGGCTGGCCGAAATGCCAATCGCATCGAACCCGGCGATATTGAAGAAGGCATGAAAGCCGCGCACGCCATCGGCGACGACAAGCTGATGCTAGACGCCGGGCGGGCACCGGTGTAAAGCATGTTCACACATGGCACGTCCGAACAACGGATGGCCGCTTTACAACGGGGGCTGAAAAGCGCTGATCCGAACAATTGCGATTTCTTCAGGGGCATATTCTAAACTACGGGGGCGGGGATGAAATTGACGCGACGCGAGACGCTTGCTGCGGCGGGCGCAATCGGCATTGCCGCGCAGGCAAAGGCCGCAACCTCGACCCAAGGTGTGGTTGATGTGGCTGTGATCGGGGCCGGGGTTTTTGGTGCCTGGTCGGCATGGCACCTCAAAAAGGCCGGTCTGTCGGTCGCCCTGATCGACCAATATTCGCCCGGACATGCCCGGTCTTCGTCTGGAGGCGAGAGCCGGGTCATTCGCGTCAGCTATGGTGGCGACCCGCTCTATTCGAGCATGGCCGTAGATTCACTCGCGCAGTGGGACGCACTGTCACAGCGCCAAAGCCAACCCATATTGCACAAGGTTGGCGTGTTGTGGTTTTCGGCTGACAACGATGCTTCCGCCAAGCAAAGCCTCGAATGGTTGCGTGCATCTGGCCTCGGTCGGTGGGAGGGCGATGCGGCAGCGCTTCGGGCGCGCTTCCAGCAAATGCGGTTTGCCGACAATGAATCCGGCTTTATCGAAACCGGAACCGGAGCCTTGATTGCTGGACGAGGAGTGCAAGCGGTTGTCGCCGATGCAAGGCTTGAGGCTGTTCGTGGAAAGGCAGAAAGCCCTAAACGCCTGCAAAATGGGTTTTACGAAGTTGCCGGCATCACCGCGCGAAGCCTGGTCTATGCTTGCGGTCCTTGGTTGCCGAAAATCTTTCCCGAAGTGCTGGGTGGTCGCATCTTCGTCACACGTCAGGAGGTTTTCCATTTTGGCGCGGCTCCAGGGGACAAAAGGTTTGCCGCCCCCGCCCTTCCCGTTTGGGCAGATTCAAATGCGCAGGACTTTGCTTACGGCTTTCCTGATCTGGAAGGCCAGGGATTCAAGATGGCGTTCGACACACATGGCGAAGAAGTCGATCCGGACACCCAGAACAGGCAGGTGTCGGCAGCAGGCGTCGCCCGCGCGCGCGCTTATCTGAAAACCCGGTTTCCAGATCTTGCCGAAGCGCCGCTGATACACGCGCGCGTCTGCCAATATGAAAACAGCTCGAATGGCGACTTCCTGATCGATCGCTTGCCCGGCCATGACAATGTGTGGCTGGTCGGCGGCGGATCTGGGCATGGATTCAAACATGGTCCCGCAGTTGGAAAACGCGTTGCCGCTCATGTCATCAACGCAGCGACACCTGTTGAACCGCGTTTTTCGCTGGCCACCAAAGCAACCAAACAGAACCGGACAGTTTACTGATGCGCCTAACCGATTGCCACAATGTCGAAGATTTCCGCCGATTGGCAAAACGGCGCCTGCCGTCACCGGTGTTCCATTATATCGATGGAGCTGGCGATGATGAGGTGACCAAAGGGCGCAACACTTCGTCCTTTGACGATTGCGACCTTGTTCCGAATGTACTCGCCGGGGTCGAGAATATCGATATGTCGACCACCGTTATGGGCAAGAAGATCGGCATGCCGCTGTTCCTTTCGCCTACCGCATTGCAGCGGCTCTTCCACTGGCAGGGCGAGCGCGCGGTTGCGGCAGTGGCGGAGAGGTTCAATACATGGTTCGGCATATCGAGCCTCGCCACGGTTAGCATCGAGGAGGTAGGCGCAGCGATCAAAACGCCTAAGATGTTCCAGCTCTACATCCACAAGGACAAGGGGCTGAACGAATCTATGGTCGAGCGCTGCAAGGCAGCAAATTTCGATGCGATTACCCTGACTGTCGACACCATTGTCGCTGGCAATCGCGAACGTTGCTTGCGCACAGGATTTACTTCGCCCCCACGTTTCACGCCCTCGTCGGTCTTAAGCTATGCGACGCATCCGGCATGGGTAATGAATTACCTTTTTCGGGAGAAATTCTCCCTCCCCAACCTTTCCACCCATGTCAGTGAAGGAACCAATGTCGCGGTATCGGTGGCGGATTATTTCAACACCATGCTCGACCAGTCGATGGATTGGAAAATGGCGGAAGCAATCCGCGCGGAATGGGGTGGGCAATTCTGCCTTAAAGGCGTGATGTCGGTCGAGGATGCAAAACGCGCCGTCGACATAGGAGCAACAGCAATCATGGTTTCGAACCATGGCGGGCGACAGTTGGACGGTTCACGCTCTCCGTTCGATCAGATTGCCGAAATAGCCGACGCTGTTGGTGGCAAGATCGACATCATTTGCGATGGCGGTGTGCGGCGTGGCACCCATGTATTGAAGGCGCTCGCCGCCGGGGCAACGGCCTGTTCGGGCGGACGGCTATACCTGTACGCACTGGCCGCAGCCGGGGAACCCGGTGTTGACCGGGTCGTCGGCAAGCTTCGCGACGAGATCGAACGCGGCATGAAACTCATGGGCGTTCGATCCGTCGCGGAACTTGACCGTTCTATGCTGCGCTGGCGCTAGTTTCCTCGTCCGCCTGGCGCTTGGCGGACCAATCGATCCGCCTTGTGGCCCACATCACGACTGCCAGTGCCACGAAGAGCAGCAGCGAGCCGATGAGCAGCGAATAGGCTTCGAGGTTGAGTAACACGTAGAGCGTAGCGTAGAGCCCGACCAACAAGCCACCAATAACCCGCGCGCGCAGCCAGCTTTTCAGCACGGCCGCTGAATAAGCAGTGAGCAGCCCGGTAATCGCGCCGGCAGCAATCAGATAGGCAATCGTGAAGCCGACCACCTCGGCAAAGGCGAGAAGCAGCACGAAGAACAACACCAGCCCTGCCCCGGTCAGCAGATATTCCGCCGCTGCCACGCGCGCACCGCCCACGACATCGAACATCAGGAAAGCCAGAAATGTGAAGCCGATGAAGAGGAAACCATATTTCACCGAACGATCAACTTGGCTGTAAAGATCAACCGGTTCGATCAGCCCAATCGTTGCCGCTTGCGAAGGCCCGCCAACTGAGGGGGCCGAACGTGCGCTGTCGACCAACAATTCGGGGCGCGGCATGCCGACCAGCGGGGGGGCATTGTCATCGGTTGCCACAATGGACTGACCCAGCGCCAGATTGGTTATTGCGTGGCTGGAGGTAAAACCATCGGACTTCACCGTCCGTTTCACCGGCAGGAAATCACCCGCAAAGCTTGGGCTTGGCCAGGCGGATTTGACATCCCAGCTGGTTTCGCCGCCGCGCGGTACCAGCGTAAGCGACTCATTGCCGCGAATGGCATAATCATACTCGACGTCGATGGGTTGTGCCCCAGTCCAGTCGACAAAGGTGAAAAAGCCTGAGTTGTTCGAAGCAGCAAGCCCCTTGCCCGGCTGCAACGCAAGCGGCTGTCCATCGACCAGCACCTTGCTGTCCTTCTGCAGACCCCTCGCATCTGACACGCCAAAACGAAGCTCCGCCCCTTTCAGGTCAAGATTTTCAAGTGGAATGCCATATCGGGCAAAGTCGGATGGCAGGGCGAAGCGCGCCTTGCCGCTATTTCGCGCTACAAACAGCACGCTTTCATAGATCGATTTCTTTTT
>JALREL010000230.1 GCA_023262005.1 Sphingorhabdus sp.
ACGATATGCCGCGGCGTTATCGCCGTCGATATTACCAAAATTTCCCTGCCCGTCGACCAACGGATATCGCAGCGAAAAGGTCTGTGCGAGGCGGACCATCGCATCATAGACCGATTGGTCGCCATGCGGGTGGTACTTACCGATTACGTCACCGACGACGCGCGCGCACTTCTTATATCCACTTGCCGGGTCAAGCTTCAGCTGTCGCATCGCCCACAGCAGGCGGCGGTGCACCGGTTTCAAGCCATCACGCAAATCGGGGAGCGACCGGGCGGTGATGGTCGACATCGCATAGATCAGATAACGTTCCGAAATCGCCGCATCGAACGGCGCATTCACGATCTGGTCGAACGGATCTTCCGCAGGGGTATCGGTGTCGGTGGTATCAGCCATCCCTGCCCCGATAGCGATGCAAGGACTCTGCGAAAAGCGCCTTGTGCAGCAATCCACAGCTATTTGTCGTTGCGGATGGAATCATGCTGCGTTGCAATAATGACACAGCAAAGACACAAAATATGCGAAAATGTCGCAGATTCTGGTCAAACCTTTTCATAAGTGGCAACTTTCCCGTCACTTCAACAAACAGGGCGAAGGAAAAACCAATGAAAAACACAAAACGTGGATCGCTTCTCGCACTTTCGGCATCATTTGCCGCGCTTTCGATTGGCACAGTGGCACCCGCACATGCGCAAGATGCGCAGGCTGAGGACACCGCCGATCAACCCGCAATCATCGTTACCGGCACGCGTCGTACCGACCGCACCGTCGCTGACAGCCCGGTTCCGGTCGACGTTCTGTCCGCACAGGATCTGGTGAACAGCGGTTCAACCGAAACCAACCGCTTGCTCAACCAGCTAGTGCCCTCGTTCAACTTCCCGCAGCCTTCGCTTACGGATGGCACGGACTCGCTCCGGCCCGCAACTCTGCGCGGCCTCGCGCCTGACCAAGTGCTCGTTCTCGTCAACGGCAAGCGACGTCACCAATCGTCGCTCATCAACCTGAACGGTTCAGTGGGCCGCGGTTCAACGGCCGTCGACATGAACACCATCCCGCCGCTCGCGATCGAGCGCATCGAAGTCCTTCGTGATGGTGCTGCATCGCTCTATGGTTCGGATGCCATTGCGGGCGTGATCAACGTACAGCTGAAAAAGGGCATTGGAGGCCGTGCGCAAGCTACCTACGGAAAATATGTCACCGAAATGGAAGATGTCGGCCAAGTGGCTAGCGCTTCGTTGACCACCGGCGCATCGGACAACCCGATAATCACATATACCGGTGAAGACCGCAAACGCCGCGACGGCGACACCTATACCTTCGCTTCAAACTTCGGGCTTCCGCTGGGCGACAGCGGATATCTGAACTTTACTGCCGAATATAAGGATCGTTCGCCGACCAACCGTTCGGGCCCGGATATCCGCCGCAACTATTTCACCGCCGGCGATCCGCGCGAAGCGACCTTCAACCGCTATGCCCACCGTTATGGCGATGGCGTTTCTAAGGACATGAACTTCTTCTTGAACGCCGGCTTCGAGTTCTCTGACTCAGCCGAGTTCTACACCTTCGGCAGCTATGGCAAGCGCGATGGCAATGGCGCAGGTTTCTATCGCCGCTCGCTCGACGTCCGCAACCGTGACTGGGAAGCATCGACGACGACATTCGTGCCCATTTATCCCGATGGCTTCCTGCCGCTGATCGTCAGCGAAATCACCGACATTTCAGCGGCTGCGGGGCTTCGCGGTGCGCTTGGTTCATGGGATTATGACTTGTCGATCACCTACGGCTCAAACCGTTTGAACTATGATGTCGAAAATAGCGTCAACACCTCGCTTGGCGGCACTTCGAGCGCCCGCCGTTTCAACGCGGGTGGCATGCGCGCAGGTCAAACCTCGATCAACCTCGACTTCCGTCGTGACCTTGATCTTGGCATTGGTGACAAGGTCTCGCTCGCATTCGGCGGCGAATATCGTGACGAAAACTACAAAATCGTCCCCGGTGAACTGCAAAGCTATATCAACGGTCCCTTCTCGGCAGCGCCATTCAATGCTGCGGGCGGCTCTCAGGTGTTCCCCGGCTTCCGCCCGAGCAATGCAACCGATGAATCGCGCGACAGCTACGCCGCTTATGTCGAACTCGATGCCGACCTGAGCAGCAGCTTCACCTTGCAGCTGGCTGGCCGTTACGAACATTACAGCGATTTCGGTGACACTGTGAACGGCAAGGCAGCCGCTCGTTTCGAACCGATTGACGGCCTCGCCTTTCGCGGATCGATCTCGACCGGTTTCCGCGCGCCGAGCCTCGCTCAGCAATCCTTCGCGACGACTTCGACAAACAATGTCGGTGGCGTATTGATCGAGGTAGGTACCTTCCCGGTGTCGTCTCCTGTTGCTGTTGCACTGGGTTCACAACCGCTTGAGCCGGAAAAGTCGGTCAATATCGGTGCCGGTTTGACCTTCAACATGCTCGAAGGCCTCAACGTCACCGTCGACTATTACAACATCAAGATCGAAGACCGCATCACGCTGACGGAAAACCTCACAGGCGCTGATGTCGTCTCGCTGCTGACTGCAGCTGGCATTTCTGGTGTTTCGTCGGCACGTTTCTTCATCAACGGCATCGACACCAAGACCGAAGGTCTCGACATCGTCGCCAGCTATCGTCTGCCTGATTTGGGCATTGGTACGATCCGGCTCAGCGCGGGCTATAACCTGAATGACACGCAGATCACCGATCGCCGTGTCTTCTCGGGCTTCACCGCGCAGCGCCTGTTCGCCCGTCAGGAAAGCTATCGCCTGACCGACGGCCAACCCAAGAACAAGCTGAACTTCAGCCTCGATTGGGATTATGACATGTTCGGCCTGACGCTGCGTACGAACCGCTATGGTGAGGTGTTCCTGCCAAGCAGCTTCTCGACTGCAGCAAATAACAACAACATCGCGCTCAAGCCGGGTGACGTACCAGGCGATATCTTCCTTTCGCCAAAATGGGTTACCGATCTCGAGCTTCGCGTGAAACCGACGGAAAAGCTCTCGCTTGCCATTGGTGCGAACAACCTGTTCGACGTCTATCCCGATCGCCTGCCTTTCGGTACGGTTGATGGGGTGAATTACGGCTTCAACAACTCGTTCCTGCCCTACAGCTCGCAGTCGCCCTTCGGCTTCAGCGGTCGTTTCCTGTACGGACGTGTTTCCTACGATTTCTGATCGGCAACACATTGTTCATGGAAAAGGGCGGTGCGATTGCGCCGCCCTTTTTCTTTGCACTTTTGACGCTGTGCCACCTGCCTGCTAACGGCGCGGGCGACTCCACTTCTTGCAGCAGAAAGTCCGCACATGGTCCCCCGCTACGCCCGCCCAGATATGGTTGCCATTTGGGAACCGGAAAACCGTTTCAAAATCTGGTTCGAGATCGAGGCGCATGCGACCGAGGCGCTTGCCAATCTTGGCGTTGTTCCGAAATCGGCGGCGGATGCACTTTGGAAATGGTGGGCAACAAATCCTGCTATTGATGTCGCGGCCATCGACGCGATCGAAGCAGTGACCAAACATGATGTGATCGCCTTCCTGACCTGGGTGGCAGAGCAAGTGGGCGATGAAGCTCGCTTCATGCACCAGGGGATGACCAGCTCCGACGTACTCGACACCTGCCTTGCGGTGCAGTTGGCGCGTGCGTCTGACATACTGCTCGCTGATCTCGATGCCCTTCTGGAAGCCATCAAGCGTCGCGCGTTCGAACATAAGATGACGCCCTGCATCGGCCGTAGCCATGGCATCCACGCAGAACCCGTAACCTTCGGGTTGAAAATGGCCGAAGCCTTTGCCGAATTTTCGCGTTGCAAAGATCGCCTGATCGCCGCGCGCAAGGATGTCGCAACCTGTGCGATTTCGGGTGCGGTTGGCACCTTTGCCAATATCGACCCGCGCGTTGAAGAGCATGTAGCGGCAAAGTTGGGGCTTTCGGTTGAGCCGGTTTCAACGCAGGTGATCCCGCGTGATCGCCACGCCATGTTCTTTGCGACTTTGGGCGTGATTGCTTCCTCGATCGAGCGTCTCGCCGTCGAAATCCGCCACCTGCAACGTACCGAAGTGCTGGAGGCTGAGGAGTATTTCTCACCCGGTCAAAAGGGCTCTTCGGCGATGCCACACAAGCGCAACCCGGTGCTGACCGAAAACCTCACCGGTCTTGCCCGCATGGTACGCAGCTACGCTATGCCTGCGATGGAAAATGTCGCGCTTTGGCATGAACGCGATATCAGCCACAGCTCGGTCGAGCGCTATATCGGCCCTGATGCCACGATCACGCTCGACTTTGCGCTCGGTCGTTTGACCGGCGTGGTGGACAAGCTGCTTGTCTATCCGGAACGCATGCAGAAGAATTTGGACAAGATGGGCGGCCTTGTCCACTCGCAGCGCGTGCTGCTTGCGCTTACCCAAGCCGGCGTAAGCCGCGAAGACAGCTATGTCCTCGTCCAGCGCAACGCGATGAAGGTATGGGAATCGGATGGGCA
>JALREL010000006.1 GCA_023262005.1 Sphingorhabdus sp.
GCTATGTCGTAAGAAGCCGCCGAGTCCTGCTCGACATGCACGAACAACAGGAAGCGGCCCGCCGGCCCAGCCTCCAGCACGGGAAACTGCCAGCGTCCCCAGCGGCGCTCGGCCACAGGCCCCTCAGCCACCAACCGCGCCGGACCAAGCCGCACATCGACCTGCCCTGCAAGCGCAACCGCGAAAAGCCCGGCCGCTATTCCCGGTTTCACCGCAACCCCTGAAACGCCGCCATATGTTTCCGGCTCTTCTCGACATCCCCAGCCGCGCGATACAGCGACGCCAGTCGATAATGCGCCGCCGCCATCGACGGATCTCGCGCCAGCACACCCTCCAACGCCGCGATCGCCTTCGCCCGGTCATCCCCGTGCAACCGCGCCAATTCCAATAGCGCCCGCGTATCCTTCAAGTCCAACGCCGCCGCCTTCTCCAACAACCGCACCGCCTCATCCCGTGGCGCCACCCTCGCCAAATAGAACAACGCCTCGCCGCTCGACAGATGAGTCGAAGCAATCTCGCGGATCGCGCCGGCGACAAGAGGCCCCTCTCCCATCTCCGCCAAAAACGGTAACAGCGCCAAGCACGGCTTGATAGCCAGCCTCATCAGTAACCGAGCCAAGGTGCTGGATTGCAATATCGTAAGCACCATCCACGCTCTTGAGCCGGTCGAAAGCCTCATCACGTTTGGCGCTCTTGATTTTCATGGCCGCCATGGGGTCAATCTCAACCATGCGAAGAAACTCCGCATCGGCTGCATCACCATCCCCGCCAATGTAACCGGAGGCAGCTTCGCGAAAGGTCGCCTCGCGTTT
Organism: Sphingorhabdus sp.; assembly: GCA_023262005.1. Classification (GTDB taxonomy): domain Bacteria; phylum Pseudomonadota; class Alphaproteobacteria; order Sphingomonadales; family Sphingomonadaceae; genus Sphingorhabdus_B; species Sphingorhabdus_B buctiana. Next base: position 813 of record JALREL010000006.1, read on the forward strand.
GGTCTTTTCGCCCGCGCGGTAATCATCATTCAAGCGCATGGCCATTTCAGGATTGACCGGCATCAGTGCATTGATGGCCCCAGCCGGATCGGTCGCGTAAAGATTAAGCGCATTTCGCTGATCGCGCCGCTCGCGCATCTGCGTGCCCATTTCCATGCCACGATTGAAAGCCCCGCCAATATCGGTGGATTGCAACAAGTCGTAACGAAGGCCTGATAGTGCGTTCATAAATTCCCCCTAATGAATGACCGGAGTAACCGGCGCGGTATCGACGCCAAGCAATCCGCAAATGACAGATGAAAGGGCCTGCCACCCTTCCCGGTTATCGAGCAGGACCAGCAAGCCCTCTGGCAAGTGTGTCATCTCGCGCCAGACTTGCTCAAAGTCGGCGGTTGAATTGTGGGCAATCAGGTAAGCAACATGGCTGCCCGTGTAGTGCAGTGCATCCAGATCGGAGAATGGAGCAGGCTGCAGACATGCCGCAAGAATTTCGCCTAGCGTTGGCGCTTGCTCCTCCGAGATGGCTTGTGATGTCATTGCGACAACTCCCGACGCAATGCTGTGCGAACAAGCTCCGAGAGGGACACGCCCTCGCTTTGTGCCCGCTCCATGGCCTTTGCTAAAAGGACACCATTCACCCGGAATCTAATAGGCGTGCCCTGTATCTGTGGACGCATAACAACCCCCTAATAGGTCAGTAATGCTGTCCTACATTAGTAGGCCATTAAAGTCAAGAAAAAAGGACCGACTCGGCCCTATATATAAATTAACGCGCGCGCGTGGGGTGTCCATTAATTCAACGGACCTTGATCGGGAATTTTCCGCGAGCGGCTCCACCATAGCCGAGCAGCGCCGTATTTTTGGGGTGGGGGGTGGATTATATCCCCTGCTGGGATAGCCTCGTGGCCAGCCGTTAGAAGGCCTGCAATACCAAGGCAGCACCATACAGGAAGAAGCCAACAGCTGTAAGAAATGCGGCTTGGCGCAACTCCCTATTTCGCGAAGCCTCCGAGCCAAACGAAACACGCCACCAGTAGAGGCCAGCGATGCAGTGAACGACCACGCCTAAGTTGCGCGCCACGCTGACCAGATCGAGAGCGATGCCTTCATCCACGGTCCGAACAGTATGTCCGACCAGACCGCAAAGCAAGCTGCACCTATTTGCCTGTTGCCTTAGCCACGATCCGGCGCACCGCTTCCGGCCGCGACAGGCCATCGCCTTGTGCATCTATCCAGCCGTCTAACGCTGCCAATTCGTCGGGAGGAAAGCGCACGCCCACCAATGTGGAACCCACATGCGGACGGCCTCGCCCTCTTTTTCTGTTATCAGTTATTGACGCACTCATTATTTGTTGATAACAGATAATGCGAGCCGATGCAAGGATTAGGCCCCAAGCACCGGCTCTAACCACAACCCTTGATAGAGAAGGATTGAAGCTATGGAAACGCGTAACCAACCTACCCCTGAACAGCAAGCATTCGCCGCATTGGTTGAGGCTTACAAGGCCGAGCGCCACTTTATGGCCGTCGAAGCAGACACCGATAACGAGACAGACGCATCGGTTGCCCGCCTGTGCAATATCGAGGAGATCATCTGGTCAACTCCCGCGCCGGACCTCTTTGCCGTGCTTACCAAGTTTGAAATTGCCAACGAAAATACCGACCTGCCACCCACCGCAGCAACGGCATCCATCCTTGCCGACTTGCGCCGCCTAAGTGGCGTTTCAGTAAGCCCCATTTTCCAGCCCGACTTGTGGCTGCACGAATGGGAAACAAAGGGCGGAGCGTATCTGGTCCGCAATGGCGAGGCCCTTATCTGTGGCGACCCCACCAACGAACGCCACCGCAGCCTGACGCGTCGCATGGAGGCTGCCAACGGAGCAGCAGCGGTTAAGGCAATGGTGCGCCAATGCTGCAAAGGCCTTGAAGCGGAGGCCGAGGCATGAGCCGCCGCCAGCAAATTCGGGGTGGCGCAACCGCGCTGCCCCTTTCGCTTATCAGCCAAGCAATCCCCATGCTCTCCCGTCACGAATTAGCGGCCCTTACAGAACGCCTAATCGAACGGCTGGACACGCTGGACGGTGATTGCGACACCGAGGACGACGACCCGCTAGAGGAGGACGATCACAGCGGCACGGACCTTGATGCAGGCGAATTTGACGAGGCCGCGAATTTGCCGGTGCCTGATTATGGTATCGATCAGAGATATATGTTTGCGCGCCACTGGCTTGCCAACGATGTGCCTATCCCCGTTGATGGCTTCCCGTTCCGCTAACGCAACCACCACCAAAGAAAAGACCGGCCCGCAGCAATGTTGGGCCGGTTTTCATTTATGCTGGACCCTATGCACGATTTCGCGCACCAATGATAACATACACCCCCGCCGTGCTGGCCCCCCTGTTATAAACACCATTAGAGATTGAGCCCGAAGCGATACAAGGATGGGGCATTGTCCTTTGCGGACGCAGGACGGATCAGGACGAGAAACCCGGATTGCTCTAGAAATTGGCGCGCGCGTTGCAATCTAACCAATGTCCACCCCAAGCGGCCTCGCATGGCATTGGCGCAAACGAACGAATCTTTGTCAAAATGTAAGCGACGCAAAATCGAAAGGAGGTAATACGCATCCGAGGCAACCGGATTGGGCTTGTTATCAGGAGGGAAAAAGAAGCGGTCAAATTCAGTCACCGGCAGAACCAGCTTAGCGCCGGAGCCGACCCAATTGCAGCCCGACGCCTGCTTTTCCCATGCACTAGTTGCAGTCCGCAATACTTCATCGACCGGCAAAGGCTCCCAATCGCCAGACTGGTTGACGTTCAGGGCGAAAAGGCGGAGCGCGTCACCATCAGCAACCGATCGAGCCTCCCGCAGACATAGCTTAAACAGGTAATCGTTGCGCGTTCCGACCGGCACCGAACCGGCCAATGGCGCAACATCCGTTTTCAATATTTTTTGCGGCTGCGTGCAGGCCATGCCGTCCGGCAGGTTACGCAGTAGGGGTAAATTCTCGACATCCGCGAGGCCGCCCTGGACGAATTGGTAAGCGCCTTTGGACGACACCGAGGGGGGTGCAATAGCCATGCCGCCAGCACCAAGCAGATCAACAGCACGGCCTTCAATGACCCCCTTTATTTTCCGTGTTTCCCCGTTGTGCCGATACCAAGCATGAAACTTGCCCGATGCAGTGCGAATTACGACTGGGCTCGCGCCAAACTGCGAGAACGCATCGGCTAAAAGGTTTTCGTCAGGTTCATCAATGTCGAGAACCGTCAGACGATTGCGTTTGCCGCAGACAAGGCCGAGGCCGAGGCTATTTGCTAACCCCGGCCTTGAAGCCCACGTTGCGGAAGCTTTTGCCCCTGCTTTAAGCCAATTGCCTACAGCAGGAGCCTTGCGCTCAATATCAACCGGAAAGGTGACTAACCCGGCTTCCGCATAAATTGGCTGCCAATCGCCATAGACGCCCATCAGTTGAGCAGATCGCCTTGCGGGCTATCAACTTTCGGAGCGAACTGTGGCAGGACATAGGGCGAGATATTCACCCGATAGCCACCCATGCGGCGCGCGGTCAGTTTCACCAGCTTACCGGCCTTCATCAAGCTGGAAAGCCGAGCGCGAACCACATCAGGGCGGATTGCATCGCCTACCGCGTCCGAGGCCTCCTGATAGGTGACGCCCTTGTTCCCTGCCTTCGTTGCAAGATTGAGAAGCAGAGCCTCTTGGGTTTGCTTGGCAGGAGCAGCAGCCTTCGCACCGTCGCGGCTGGCTTCGCAATTGCGACGATAGCCGGGCCCTTTTGGATAATCATCAATAGAATCTGTCATTGCACGCCCCCAAAAAATGATGAGTAACCGGCCTTGAGCAGAAGCTTGTCGAGCCATTCAGCTTGGGCATCGGTTAGGTTTGAATCGTTGACCACCAGCTGGCCCGCAAATTGCGCGGCGCGTGTGGTTAGCTTGATGAATCCGCGACGATGGGCCGTCAAAAGAGCAAAGCCAGCATCGCTAGGAGAGGTAATTTCAACCATGGCGAACCGCCTTTGCGGTTCTGGCCAGCACGTTCGCCTTTGCCTTCCCAATCTGGAAAGCATTGGCGCTAGCCTTCATGTTGGCAGTCCATGTCCGCAGTCCATGCCGGTCGCCGTCAAATTCAAATGGTAACCCAGAGATTAGGCGCTCAACGTCGCTATCTCGAAGGGAGAGGGTAACTTTATTCACACGCATTCCTTTCTTTCGCTTGGCGCGAAAGCGGCGCATGTCCCTTGCTTTGATTTTCTGTTATCGGTATAATGCAAGGGCCGATACCAAGGCCGCTAACGCGATTTTAAGCCCGGCGCACCTCCTCCAAGGCGCGTCGGGTTTCTCTTTAAACAGGCCGCAATCGCTCCAAGGGCAACTCGCCCCGCGCCATGGCCCGCACTTCATCCCAATCATAGAAAACGCGCCCGCCTACATTGACCGGACGCGGACCGATGCCCTTGCACTTCCAGCTTGCGAGCGTCTTTGCAGATCGCCCCAAGGCAATCGCTGCATTGGCACGGTCCACCCGGTTGTCGGGAAAAACTCTCACCTTAAGAATTTCAATGTTGTCGGCTAGCATTGCGACCATTCCCTTTCGCTTTCGATCATGCCATATATATAGCGTATATTCGAAAAAAAATCTAGATACGAATAAACGATACCATAAACCGCTACGGATAAACGAGGAACAACATGGGGCGACCCAAACTATCGGAGAGCGCAAAGCGCCAACAGACCAACTTCAGGTTGGACCCGGAAGACAAAGCGCGGCTGGAACGAATGGCAAAGGAGCGTGGAGAATCAGTGCCCGCATTTGCAGAGTCGCTTGTCGTGCAAGGGATGAACTTATTCGGGCATCCAGTGATGTCGCCCCAGCTGCTTGAAATCTTCGTGAAGATTATGGATGAGATGCAAGTTATCCAATCCCGGAATATGGATAAGCCGTGGCATGAAGATCTCACGTCTTGGGCTGGCTGCAAGAAGGTGTTTGCAAATGGCCCCTTTGCCAGAGCCAACCCTGACGATTGGCGGGCGGTGGATAAATTAAATGAAATTTGGGCCGACGTTATGGCGGCGCGGGCCTCCAAACAGCGGGCAATCGAAATGCTCAAAGATTTGGGGATTACAATTAGCCAACAAAGCTCACGGAACCCGGCTTCGCATGGGATATTCACTAACGCGTTGGCACAATCAATCGACAATCGCGCTTTGGAGCGACGGGTGATTGAGGCAATTGTTGACGACGAGGAGCGCAATAATGCGCTTGTTCTGTTCGAAATGGTTGAGCGGTTCGATGTCAGGGAAGAAGAAGCGTTAGCCAAGTGGCGCAAGGAAGTGCTGCCATACATAGAAGGCGAAAACGACGGCGAAGAAATTTACAAAGATTGGCGAAACGAAATTGTGAAGCGTCAACTGGCTTTGGGTGAAAAGCCTGATTGGGAGGACATCGCCTGATGCGCCAAACATTTGCAAAGCTAACCCGTCCGGCCATTCGCAAGCTGGAAGTCGGAGAACGTATTGCCGAGCATGGCATCATTGCTGAACGCACCGCTTCGGGCGATATTCGCTACACCATAAATATTATGGTGGACGGCCAGCGCATCCATCGGGTTATCGGCAGGGAAGGCGAGGGAGTCACCCGAACGCAGGCAGAGGATGCAATAGAAGCCCTAAGAACAAGAGCGCGGGAGGATCGGCTAGACTTAGCCCCTAAGCGCAAAACTCACCGGACTTTTGCCGAGGCGGCTACGGATTATCTTGCAAACATTAAAGAATCCACAGGCCCACAGGACCGAGGCTTTGCTGACATCGCCAACAAGCACCGCAATTTAGAGCAGCACCTAGTGCCTGCACTGGGCAAGCACCGGCTGGATAAGATTAGTGAGATTGCAGTCAAAGGTTACGCCAGGAATCGCATTGCCAGCGGTGCAAGCGTTGCGACGGTAAACCGCGAACTTGCCACCCTGTCCCATCTATTCAAGAGGGCGACCAAGTGGAAATGGCTCAAGGCCGAGGATTGTCCGCCAATCGAAAAAGCCGCCGAGCCGCAAAAGCAAATTACAATCCTGTCACCTGAACAGCAGCAGGACTTATTGCGCGCAGCGATTGCCGACCAAGACGCCCAAAGCTGGCTATTCGTTGCCATCGGATTGAACGCCGCCATGCGCCACAGCGAAATTTTGCGGATCCGATTTGACCAAATCGATTTTGCGAATCGCCGCATATATATTCCAGAGGCCAAGGCAGGGCAGCGCGTGCAGCCGATTACGCCTAGCCTTGCCGACATGCTGAAAAGGGAATGCGACCAACGCGAGGACGCAGAGGGCTGGGTATTTCCTGCAACCAAAAGCAACAGCACCACCCCGCACCGGCAAGCTATGACGAAACAGTTTGAGCGGATAGTGAAGCGGGCAGGGCTTAACCCCGCCAAAGTCACCCCCCACGTTATGCGACACACTGCGATAACGCAGCTAGTCCAAGCTGGAGCAGACCTGCCCACCATCCAGAAGATCAGCGGGCATAAAACGCTCGTTGCTCTTATGCGCTATGTCCATATTGCGGGCGCTCATATCGATGATGCAATTGCAGCAATTGATATTGGTTTTCCTGACGCGATTACACAGGAACTACACACGGCCTCAAAATCGGTCAGCCACAACGCCGCTTAGTTTCGGCAATTTATCTAGCAATAACAAGTTGGTGCGGACGGCGGGACTTGAACCCGCACGCCCAAAGGGCGACAGATTTTAAGTCTGTTGCGTCTACCGGTTTCGCCACGTCCGCACGCGAAAGCGCATGGCACAGCAATCGCTGCGTTTCCAGCGTTGTATTTTGGAAATCGACCCGAACTATTTGTTCAGGCGTTCGCGGATTTCTTTGCCGGGCTTGAAATAAGGCACGCGCTTCGCAGGAACGTCGACTGCATCGCCGGTGCGAGGATTGCGTCCTTTGCGCGGATTGCGCGATCGGGTCGAAAATGCGCCGAAACCGCGAATTTCGACGCGGCCACCTTCGGCAAGCCGCTGGATAATCTGGTTGAAGAACAGGTCGACAATGCGCTCAACTTCTTCGCCCGTCATCCCGGGATTTTCTGCTTCGAGTTTTTTCACCAGTTCAGATCGGATCATGACTCATGCTCCCAAAAAACCGGCCAATAGACTCGGTTCTAACCCCTCAACATGTCGGATGTTGGCAGAAAAGTGCCTGACTTACAATGGTATTATAACGGTTTGTAAAATCGATTGCGCAACAAAATGGGGCCGTTCCAGAACGGAACGGCCCCATTTTGACACTATGCCGGAGCTTACTTCTTGGCGCTCTTCAGAGCTTCGCCAAGGATGTCGCCGAGTGAAGCGCCCGAGTCCGACGAACCATATTGTTCGACAGCCTGCTTCTCTTCGGCCAGCTGCAGCGCCTTGATCGAGAAATTCGGCTTCTTCGAACGATCGAAACCGGTGATCATGGCGTCGAACTTCTGGCCAACCTGGAAGCGGTCGGGGCGCTGTTCGTCACGGTCACGGCCCAGATCGGCACGCTTGATGAAGCCGGTTGCACCATCTTCGCCAGCCTGCACTTCGAGGCCGCCATCGCGAACTTCGAGAACGCTGACGGTGACGGTCGCACCCTTCTTCAGGCCGCTGCTGGTAACAGCACCACCTGCGGTCGGCGCACCCTTTTCAAGCTGCTTGATGCCAAGGCTGATGCGTTCCTTTTCAGGGTCAACGTCAAGGACGATTGCCTTGACCATT
>JALREL010000013.1 GCA_023262005.1 Sphingorhabdus sp.
TGACCGAAGACGAAAAGCGCATGACCGCCTATCACGAGGCCGGCCACGCCATTGTTGCGATCCACGAGCCGGCGTCTGACCCGATTCACAAGGCGACGATCATTCCGCGCGGCCGCGCCCTCGGCATGGTGATGCGCCTGCCAGAGCGCGATAACTACAGCTATCACCGCGACAAGATGCACGCCAACCTGGCCGTCAGCATGGGTGGCCGCGTTGCCGAAGAACTTGTGTTCGGCCATGACAAGGTCAGCAGCGGCGCATCGGGCGATATCCAATATGCGACCCAGCTTGCCCGCGACATGGTCACCCAATGGGGCATGTCCGAAGAACTTGGCCCGTTGCAATATGAAGAGCGCCAGGATGGCTATCTCGGTTATGGCTATAGCCAGCGCACGGCAATGTCGGATGAAACGGCGAAAAAGATCGACGCCGAAATCCGTAAGCTGGTTGAAGGTGGCTATGAAAAGGCGACTGCTTTGCTTAAGAAGCATCGCAAGCAACTGAACCTGCTCGCCGAAGCCCTGCTGGAATTCGAGACACTTTCGGGTGACGAAATCAAGCAACTGCTTGAGACCGGCAAGTTTGAGCGTGATGGCACCAAGACCACCATACCGAACAATATTCCGTCGGTTGGTAACGCCATTCCCAAAGCCGGGCGCGGCAAGCGCAATGGTGTGGGCAGCGCGACTCCGCAAGGGGCCTGAAACACAGCTGGTCAAGCTTGCCAAATAGATTCAAATCCTTACTCTCCCGCCACTGGAGTGGCAGGAGAGTAAGTAATGGCATTGCGCAAATCGCTTTTGGTTCTTGGACTAACGGTATCTGCCGTCACAGTGACCCCTGCCTGGGCATCGGGCGATATGAGCGTCGCCACTTTCCTTGCCAAAGCCGATTCATTGAAAGCCAAGGGTCTTGGCGCCATCGGATCGCCTGACATCAAATTGCTCTATGGCGAAGCGCAGGCTGCGGGCGCAGAATATAAAGCGAAAATAGAAGCAGACAGGAAAGCTGGACGCGAACCGCACAGTTGCCCGCCGAGCAAGGCAAAGATGGATTCGAACGCCTTCCTATCGCACTTGCGCAGCTATCCAGCCGCAGTACGGCCCAAAACAACGATCACCACCGCCATGTTCGATGTGATGAAAAAACGTTACCCCTGCCCTTGAGCAGATGTACGTGTGATGCCCATTTACTGTGATGAATCGGGGGGAGTCGGCCGCGGGGTGATGACCCTTGCCGCGATCGATATAGACGAAAGCGTGGCGGAGGCATTGCTGGCGCGGTTCCGGACTGTGACCGGCTATCATGGTGAAGTGAAGGGCAGTCGGATTGATCTGGCCGAACGCGCTTTGCTGTTCGAACTGATCAAGGACAGCGTTTCGTCTATCACAATTGGCATCGCGATATCGGCCCTCGTTCCTGAAAAGAATGCCGACCGGGGCGACCATGATATGCAAGTCTATGCCGCGCTGCTGGAGGACGTTGTCACCGCGATGCTGCCCGAAATCCCGGGGTGCGATAGCGTGATCATCGACGATGGGCGGTACGGGCCCGAAACCTTGAATGCGATACGCGCCGATATTGCGAAACTAGTTGGTCCATGCGGTACCACGCAATTGGAGCACAGCCATCGATTGGCTGGCCTGCAAATCGCGGATGTTATCGCAAACACATTCTACAACCGCGCGCTGGTGACCGAACGGCAAGGGCGGATTGCAGCCATAGCTGCGCCCTTGCTGGAAAGCGGTCAGATCAAGATGCGGGTGCTTGGCGGCAAGAATGCCGCCACGAGCTAAGCCGAAGCGCGATTAACGGTCGTAGTCGCGGGCAACGCCGGCGCTGCGAGCAGGCGCAGCTGCGGTAAGGCGAAGCGCCTCTGCCGACTTCGCCAGCGAACCGATGTCATCAACCTCTTCGTCCTCGTCGACCTGAACCTTCTGCAATGACTGCGTCAGGCCTTCCTTCAGATGTTCCGGGCGAACGGTTTCTTCCGCGATTTCGCGCAGGGCAACGACGGGGTTTTTGTCGCGATCGCGATCAATCGTCAGTTCAGCACCGCCCGAAATCTCACGCGCACGCTCTGCTGCGAGCAATACGAGATCGAAACGGTTCGGGACCTTATCGATGCAATCTTCAACGGTTACGCGCGCCATGTCGGCTCCTGAATCACTTTGGATGTTTGGAAAGTCGTGGGCAATTACGGGTTGACCGCCAATTTGTCAACGAAAAGCGGCCCGGGCAGTAGCGGCTTCGCAGGTTGCGCCTTCGCGCGCGCCACCCTATCTCGCATATATGGAGGATGCAGAAGACCAGCTGCGACTGCCTGGAAAAAGGTTCAATGTCGCGGGCCACAGGCTCCACATCCTGCACGCGCCGGATGTTCGCTTGCGGGCGATGCTCGACCTCATCAACGGCGCACGCCAGTGTATCGCGCTGAGCATGTATATGTTCGAAAACGATACCAGCGGTACCGAGGTCCGCAATGCATTGGTTGCGGCGGCAATGCGTGGGGTAGAGGTGGCGCTTCTCGTCGACAGTTTTGGTTCGGCGCGCGTCCCCGCATCCTTTTTCCAGCCCTTGGCCGACGCAGGCGGACGTTACCATTTCTTCAGCTCTCGCTGGAGGCTTTCCTACTTCATTCGCAACCATCAGAAGATTTTGATCGTCGATAAACAGCATGCCCTTGTTGGCGGCTATAACATCACTGATCAATACTTTGGCCGCCGCGGCGACCAAAGCTGGGAGGATCTGGGTTTGCTTGTTTCAGGCCCGGATGTTGCGCGGATAGAAGCCTATATTTCGGAACTGATCGAATTGTCGGCCGATGGCGGGGTCCGCCTGCTCGCGTTGCGGCGATTGATCAAGGAATGGCAGCCGGGCGAAGGCGCCCTGCAATGGTTGGTGGGTGGGCCAACCAACCATTTGTCGCCATGGGCTTTATCGCTGAAACGTGACCTGCAAAATGCGCGGTTGATCGATATTGTTGCGGCTTACTTCTCACCCACCCAATCGATCCTGCGCCGCTTGTCCAAAGCTGCAAGAACTGGGGGAGCTGTGCGTCTGGTATTGGCGGGAAAGACCGACAATGGCGCAACCATCGGTGCAGCCCGCATCCTTTATGGCTATCTGCTGAAGCGAAAGGTGCGGATTTGCGAATATCGCCCGCGCCTGTTGCACACCAAATTGCTCGTTATCGACGATGCAGCCTATATCGGCTCGGCCAACCTCGATATTCGAAGCCTGTTCATCAACAAGGAACTGATGCTGCGCATCAAGGATGCAGCGGTTGCCGACCATCTACGCGAACTGGCCGATAGCCTTGCGCGACAGAGCGATCCGCAAACCACAGAGATGCACCGCAGCCGTCTATCATGGTTTAACCGTCTCCGCTGGTCGCTGGCTTATTTGCTGGTGAACAGCGTCGATTATAATATCGGCCGACGGATTTCGTCGCGTATCACGCAAGGATTGCGCAAGCGACTGCCCGGAACGAAAGCTTAAACCTTCCAGCCCCAGAACAGGTAACAGGGCAGGATGTTCCAGAATTCATACCCGCTATCGATCCGCTGGAAATAAGGGGCCATGAAATCGCGAGCGCGGGCGCGGAACTGGTACACAAGGAAGGCACCGCCCGGGCGGATTGCCTTGCCGGTTTCTTCGGCAATTCTTGGCCCCAGATCGCCGGGTAAGGTCGAAAAGGGCAAGCCAGACAGGATATAGTCGGCATGTTCGAAACCGAATTCGCGGATGATTTCGTTCACATCGGCGGCCGAGCCATGCACCGCGATGAAACGGCTGTCGCGGAAATGCTTGCGCAGGAAATCAATGAAATCGGGGTTGGTATCGATTACCAGCAGCGTTGCATCCTTGCGCATCCGATCGAGCACCGGCTGGCAGAATGTGCCGACACCCGGGCCATATTCGACGAACAATTTGCATTCATCCCACTTCACCGGGCCTAACATTTTCTGGACTGTCCAGCGGGACGAAGGAATGATCGAGCCGACCATTACGGGATGCTTCAGAAAGCCTTTGAAGAATACACCCCAAGGGCCGAAGAATCTTTTCACCTGATCCCTGATGCGTTCGAATCTGGAAGCGAGGGCAATCGAACTATCGCTCATCAATCCGCCTTAGCGTTATAATACACCATGTACCTGCAGTCGCAAATGCGCGCCTGCGATGCAACCCGATTAAGCAAAAAAGTCGACGAAAAGATGTTGCAGGCTTGCCCCATAGTTAAAGTCGTTACATTGGGAATATATGTCCACTTACCCGTCCTCTACGGTCGCCGTGATCTTCGTTTCCGAACGAACATTGGAGGATGACGAGGGGTATGGCGAAGCGGCGGACGCTATGGTGGCGCTGGCCAAGCAGCAACCCGGATATCTAGGCGTGGATTCAGCGCGCGGCGATGACCGTATCGGAATCACTGTCAGCTATTGGGCAGATTATACCTCTGCCAAAGCATGGCGAGACAATGCAGAGCATGCCGCCATCCGCGATGCCGGGCGCGGTCGGTGGTACCGGTGGTACGACCTGCATGTCGCCAGCGTCACGCGCAGCTATGATTGGGTAAAAAGCTGATGGGCAAAGGCAACGCCATTCCTGCGGATCGGGTGACGATCCTGTTCCTCGTCATGCTCGTCGCCGCAGCTGGCAACACCGCGATGCAATCTGCGCTACCGGCAATAGCAAGCCAGCTCAAAATCGCAGATGTTTGGGTGAGCCTAGCGTTCAGCTGGTCGGCTTTGCTGTGGGTATTGACCGCCCCCAAATGGGCCCGCCAATCCGACAAGCGCGGGCGAAAATTGCTGATGACGGTGGGTGTGATCGGCTTTGCCGCATCGATGGGTTTGTGTGGTCTGGTGCTCTGGCTTGGCCTGGAAGGCTATATTGCGCCCGCGGTAACCTTCATCGTCTTTGCCATTTTCCGCAGTCTTTACGGCGGTTTCGGTTCGGCGGCACCGCCAGCCGTACAAGCCTATATCGCGGCGCGCACCGAGCGTGAGGAACGCGCCAAGGCACTTTCGCTGCTGGCATCCTCGTTCGGGCTCGGAACTGTGATTGGCCCTGCCCTTGCCCATTTCCTGATCTTTGAACCATTCGGGCTTGCGGGGCCATTGGTCGTGTTTGCAAGCTTTGGTGTGCTGGTGCTGATCGCTCTCAAGCTCCGCCTGCCCAATGACACACCCCGTTTCGCTGCGCGAGGCGTGGTGACATCCTATCCGTCGGCAGCGTCGGTCAACCGGCCCGAGGTCGAGGAAGGAGTTGAAGAAGACAATGCCCTTCCGCGCGAAGAAGTGCGACTGCGCTGGCGCGATGAACGATTTGCAAGCTGGTTGATGGCAGGGCTGATCGGCGGGCATGCGCAGGCCATCATGCTCGGCGTCGTCGGCTTCCTGATCCGCGATCGGCTGGGCCTGCACGATCTGCCCAAGGAAACGGTCGAGGCCACCGGCTCGGTCATGTTCGTAGGCGCGATGGCGACGCTGCTCGCGCAATGGGGACTTATACCAATTCTGTCCATTGGACCCCGCGCATCGGTCTTGTGGGGGGCATTCCTTGCCCTTTTGGGAATCGTGCTGGTTGGCGTCAGTTACGATTTCTATGGCATCACACTGGGCTTTGCACTCGCATCCTTGGGCTTTGGATTGTACCGCCCGGGCTTCACTACGGGCGCTTCGCTCGCGGTGCGTAGGTTTGAACAAGGTGATGTGGCAGGCAAAATCGCCTCACTTAGCGGTTCCGCCTATATCTTCACGCCTGCGATTGGCGTCGCGCTGTTCAACTGGTGGGAACCCGCGACCTTCATCCTGATGAGTGCGGCGCTGCTTTATCTAATCATATGGGGTCGGCGGGTGTTGGACGATACGCCGCAACCGCTCGATAACTGATCAGGCTTCTGCGTCTGCCGCTTCATTATAGATGAAGCCAAACAGTGGATAGCTGGAGGTGCCGAGGCCTTTGACCGGCGCATACCACACACGCACTTCGCTCCAGTCGCCTGCAGCCGAGACATCGATGACACGCGCGCCGCGTTCGATATGGCCGCGGCGACCATTGATCGTCGACCAGTTTGCATGGTCGATCAGAACTTCGCGGTCCGAAACGATCTTGCTGACCATGCCAACATGGCCCACTGGCATCGAACGGGTGGGCTTGAATGCCATAACCGCGCCAACCTTTGGCTCGTTACCGCGTGCATATTTGCCCGCTGCCTGCGCCCACCATGTGCCAGCATTGCCGAAAATTTCGATGCCCGAAATGTCGCGCGCAAAGGGGGCGCACTGCAGAGCCATGGCCTGCGCGGGTATCAGAAGGGCAAGTGCGCCAAGTGCAGCGACAATTTTCTTGCGGAACATGGAAAGCGACCCCGAACCTTTATCTTGTGCCAGCCTGATGGCTGTGCCGGGGTGTCACCACAATATCTAGTCGGCGACTCGCAGGAGTCGCGAGATGAACCGTTGTTCATATTCAGCCCGTCGCCGGTGAGCCTCAACTCACCGGCGACAGCATAAGATCAGGCAGCTTTTGCCTTCAGGGATTCAGCAACCTTAACGCCTTGGCGTTCAAGCGATTCGACGATCTTCTTCGCGCCTTCAAGGTCACCCCAGAACATCGGACCGCCACGATAGACCGGCCAGCCATAGCCATAGATCCAGACGACATCGATATCGGATGCGCGCTGTGCCTTGCCTTCTTCAAGGATCAGATAGCCTTCGTTGACCATCGGATAGAGGCAGCGTTCGATGATTTCCTGATCGCTAATCTCGCGCTTTTGCATGTTCGAACGACTGCGGAAATCTTCGATGATGGCGAGTGCTTCCGGGCTGGGCGTGCGGTTGCGCTTCTCGTCATAATCGTAGAAGCCCTTGCCGTTCTTTTGCCCGAAGCGACCAGCGAGGCACATGGCTTCACGTACATTGGTCGGCTCAAGCGAGGTATCGCGGTGCCAGCCAATATCCATCCCCGCCAAATCGGCCATCTGGAACGGCCCCATCGGGAAACCGAAATCGGTAAAGACATTGTCGATCTGTTCGGGTGACGCGCCTTCCATCAGCAGGGCATTGGCCGGTATCTGGCGCTGGCTGAGCATGCGGTTACCGATGAAGCCGTGGCAAACGCCTGCGACCACAGCGATCTTGCCGATCTTCTTGCCGATCGCCATCGCAGTCGCCAACACATCGTCTGCTGTCTTGTCACCGCGCACGACTTCAAGCAGCTTCATCACATTGGCGGGCGAGAAGAAGTGCATGCCGAGCACATCCTGCGGACGCGACGTCGACGCAGCGATCTCGTTCACATCGAGATAGCTGGTGTTCGACGCAAGGATCGCGCCTTGCTTGCAGATTGTGTCGAGCTTTCCAAAGACCTCTTTCTTGACGTCCATGCTTTCATAGACTGCCTCGATTACGAGATCGCAATCCGCCAGGTCTTCAAGGTTGAGCGACGGCGTCAGCAGACCCATCATCTTTTCAACCTGCTCGCTGGTGTACCGCCCCTTGGCAGCCGACGCTTCGTAATTCTTGCGGATTACACCGACACCGCGATCAAGATTTTCCTGCACCATTTCGACGATGGTGACCGGGATGCCCTTTTGCAGGAAGTTCATCGTGATTCCGCCACCCATGGTGCCCGCACCAATCACGCCAACCTTCTTGATGTCGCGCAGCTTGGTATCCTTGGGTAGGCCGTCAATCTTGGCTGCCTGGCGTTCGGCAAAGAACATGTGCCGTTGAGCCGCCGACTGGCTGCCAGACATCAGCTTCAAGAATTCGGCACGTTCGAATTTCAGGCCGTCTTCTATATTGGGGTTTTCAGCGGCAGCGGCGACGCAACGCAGGTTTGCATAAGGCGCGTCAAAGCCTTTCCACTTACGCGCATTTTCCGCTTCCAGCTTGGCGATGATTGACGTGTCACCCTTGACCGGCAGATCGCGGGTGTGGCGTGGACCCTTCGCCACACATTCGCGGGCGAAAGCGACGGCGTCAGCGGCCAGGCTGTCTTCACCCGCCAGCTTGTCGATAAGGCCCGTATCGAGTGCCTTTTGTGCAGAGATCGGTTCGCCCAGCGAGGTCATCACTGCAGCCTGTTCGATGCCGACAAGACGCGGCAAGCGCTGTGTGCCGCCCGCACCGGGAAGCAGGCCAAGCTTGACCTCGGGCACACCCAACATCGCCGAGGGTACCGCGATGCGATAATGGCAAACGAGGGTGGTTTCGAGACCACCGCCAAGCGCAGTACCGTGGATCGCGGCAATGACCGGCTTGGTCGCGGTTTCGATGGTGTTCAGCACGGCATTGAAATCCGGGCCTTGCGGCGGCTTGCCAAATTCGGTGATGTCGGCACCGGCGATGAAGGTCTGCCCTTCGCAGCGGATGACGATCGCCTTGACGCTATCGTCCTTCAGCCCCTGTTCGATGCCGTCTGAAATGCCCTGGCGCACATGCCAGCTCAGTGCGTTGACCGGAGGATTGTTGACCGAAAGGACGAGGATTTCACCGTCCTGCGAGGTGGTTACGGATTGCATATACTGTCTCCAGTTAGTCAGGCGGCGAGTGCCGCATACATCATTGTGCGAATTTCACGCCGGATCGGATAGGTCGACGAGGGCGCGAGTTGGGTCATGAAAACCATGATCAGATCCTCGATCGGGTCGATCAGGAAAGCGGTCGAATACATGCCGCCCCAGTAAAATTCGCCCTTCGATCCAGCGAGCATCGTCGCTGCCGGATCAATATTGCAGGCGAAACCAAGGCCGAAACCGATACCGGCATTTTCGGCCTCGCTGAAAAGCGATTTCGAATGCTGGGTCAGGTCGCCGCCGCCGGGCAAATGGTTAGCTGTCATCAGTTCAAGCGTCTTGGGGCTGATGATCTGGACGCCATCGAGCGCGCCGCCGTTGAGCAACATGCGGCAGAAACGGTGATAATCATGGATGGTCGAGGCAAGGCCGCCACCGCCCGACTCAAATTTCCAACCCTGCGCCCACAGGCTTTCAGCGCCGGCCTTGTCGGTCTGCACCATCTTGTCCTTGGGGTGGAAGGCATAGCAGGGCGGGATGCGATGCGCCTGGTCGGCAGCAACCTTGAAGCCGGTATCCTTCATGCCGAGCGGTTCGAAAATATGCTCTCGGAAATAATCGCCGAGCGACTGGCCCGAAATGCGCTCTACCAATATGCCAAGCACGTCGGTCGAAACCGAATAGTTCCAGCAAGTACCCGGATCGAATTCGAGCGGGATTTGCGACAGATGGTTGATGAAGCTCTGGCTGTCATTCTTCATCCAGTGCTCAAGCTCGGTCTTGCGATAGGCCGCATCGATCGGCGTGCGTTCCTGAAAGCTGTAGGTGAAGCCGGTGGTGTGGCGCAGCACATCGATGATGTTCAACCGCGTCGTCGGCGGACGCGACACGAACGGGATATTGCCACCGCCGCTGACGAACACGCCCAGATCGGCAAATTCTGGAATATATTTCGCCACCGGCTCGCTGAGCGCGACTTTTCCTTGCTCGACCAGTTGCATGAAGGCGATCGAGGTGATCGGCTTGGTCATGCTGGCGATGCGGAAAATGGCATCATAATCAACGCCCGACGCCCATGTGTGTGCCACTTCATCGCCGCGCCCGATTAGGAGCGCGCCGAACGGCAACTTCCCGCTGTCGAGATATTTGGCCTGGATATGCGCGCCAATGCGGTCAAGCCGATCGGGCAGGAAACCGAGTTCGAGTGCTGTGCTGCTATCGCTCATATCAATGCGCCGTTTGTCCCAAGAGTTGCCGTGTGACGGGATGCGAGCTGGTGAGGCCACCATCGACCGCAATCGCCTGCCCGTTGACATAGCTCGCCTGATCGGAAGCCAGGAACAGGGCAACATTGGCCAGTTCCTCAGGCTGCGCCGCACGCTTCAGCGGGTTCAACTGCCCCACCTTGTGCATCACATCCTTCGAACGCGCATAGTCAAAGGTCGGCTTGGTCATTCCGGTTTCGGTTAGCCCCGGGCAGATGGCGTTTACGCGGACACCCGAAGTGGTGAGCTGCTGTGCGGAGGTCTTGGCGAGATTGATAACGCCAGCCTTCGACGCCGAATAAGTTAGTGGTCCAGCACCCGAATTGAGTCCCGCCACGCTCGCGGTAAGCACGATCGAGCCGCCACGCCCCTGATCGACCATCGCCTTGCCTGCATGCTTCACCATCAACGCGGGACCAATCACATTTACGCGGAAGGTTTCGGCCATCGCGGAAGGATCGATTTCGAAAATTCCGCCCATGTCACCGATGATACCCGCATTGGCAAAAGCAACATCAACGCCGCCATAGGTCGAAGTTGCAGTTGCAACGAGTTTCGCGACATCCGCTTCGACACCGGCATCAATCTGCAATGCCGTTACCGTGCCGCCAGCTTCCTCGACCATCTTCGCGGTTTCGAACACTGCCTCGGTCTTGTCACCGATAACCAGCTTCGCGCCCTCTGCGGCGAACCGCTTGGCCGAGGCGCGACCAATGCCCGAACCAGCGCCTGTTATGATTGCGACTTTGCCTTCGAGTGCGCCCATGCTCATCCTCCTGAAATAGTGTTGCCGCCGTCGAGCACGATCGTCTGGCCGGTGGTAAAGCCGCCTGCCTTGCTGGCAAGGAATACCGCTGCCCCGGCTATTTCATGCGGCTCGCCAATGCGGCGCAGCGAGGAACGACGGGTCGAAATTTCCAGCGTATCCGGATTTTCCCAAAGCGCGCGGGCAAAGTCGGTCTTGATCAGGCCCGGAGCGATGCAGTTGACGCGTACGCCCTTGGGCCCGAATTCATCGGCAAGGTTGCGCGCCATCTGCATGTCGGCAGCCTTGGAGATGCAATAGGCTCCGATGACGGTCGACGCCTTGAGCCCGCCCACTGACGAAACGATGGTGATAGAACCACCACCGCGCTCCAGCATTTCGGGCGCGACCATGTGGATCAGCCAATGGTTCGACAATATGTTGTTGTCCATGATCTTGCGGAACTGATCGTCGCTGATCCCGGCGCTGGGACCATAATAGGGGTTGGAAGCCGCGTTGCAGACCAAAGCGGTGATCTTACCAAAAGCCTTGCGAGTTTCGTCGACCAGATGCTGCAGATCATCCTTCGACGAAATATTGGCCGCAACGGCAATCGCCGTACCCGCGCCATATTTGGCATTGATTTCAGAAGCCACCGCCTCGCAGGCATCCTGCTTGCGGCTTGAAATGACGACCTTGGCGCCTTGCTCGGCCATCTCCTCGGCAATCGCCTTGCCTATGCCGCGCGATGACCCGGTGATGAGGGCAACCTGCCCGCTCATGTCGAAAAGGGACATATGATCTCCTCCAAAAACGTCGTCCCTGCGCAAGCAGGTACTGCAATAGGCTTACCCTAAGCGCACAGCGAAAACTTTTAGCGGCCCCGGCTCTCGCCGGGGCGACGCCATGTTTAAGCCCCGGCTTTCACGGCAAATTCCAATGCCTTGTCGACCAGCGGGGTCACGCGGTCCGACATCGCTTTCGCATGTGCAGAGCTGGCCGTGCCATCGATTACACGCTTCTTGATACCCTGCATGATGCCCGCAAGGCGGAAGAAGTTGTAAGCGAGATACCAGTTAAGATCTGGAATGCTGTCGCGACCCGTCGCCGCGCAATAGCGCTCAACGACTTCCTCAAGCTCGGGGATACCCAATTCCTTGCGGTCGATATCCTTGACACCCGAACGACCGCCATTTTCGGTCACCCACGCCATGGCGACATAGGAGAAATCCGCCAGCGGATCGCCAATCGTCGACAATTCCCAATCAAGCACCGCGAGGCATTTCGGGCTGTTGCGATCAAAAATGGCGTTATCGATGCGGAAATCGCCATGCACCACGCTGGTGCGGGTCTGCTCCGGCAGTGTCGCGGGCAGCCATTCGATCAACTTTTCCATGCCGGGCATGGTTTCGGTTTCCGACAGGCGATATTGCTTAGTCCAGCGATCGACCTGGCGGCCGAAATAGTTTCCGGGTTTTCCAAAATCGGAAAGCCCTGCCGCCTCAATGTCGGTGTTGTGCAGTTTGGCCAACACATCGAACATCTCGAAATAGACCGCGCGCCGTTCCTCAGGCGTGCTTCCCGGCATCGCACCATTCCAGATGGTGCGGCCATCGACCATGCCCATCACGTAGAACCAGCTGCCAATCACGCTGTCATCGGTGCACAGGCCATATTGGCGCGCGACCGGGAACCCGGTCTTATACATGCCAGCCTGCACCTTATATTCGCGATCGACCGCATGCGCCGAAGGCAGCAATGGGCCGAACGGCTTACGCCGGAGAACATAATTGCCCGACTCCGCCTCGATCTTGTAGGTCGGGTTCGATTGCCCGCCCTTGAACTTTGTCAGATGCAGAGGGCCTTTAAAGCCCTCCACATTGGCCTGCATCCATTCGGTCAGGCGCCCCTCATCCAGCTTGTCGGCACCTTCCGGTTCGACCGTGCCGACAAAGGCCTCTTCAGCATTCATCGCAGCAACATCGCTCATTGATCGAATACGATAACGCTCCGCGCGCTATCGCCCTTCTTCATTTTCTCGAAGCCTTCATTGATCTGCTCGAGCGGAATGCGCTCAGCAATGATGCTGTCGAGATCGAGCAGGCCACGCATGTAGAAATCGACAAGGCGCGGCATATCGACGGGGAAGCGGTTGCCACCCATGATCGCACCTTGCAGCTTTTTGCCCGACAGGAGATCCATGGCCGAAAGGCCAACGCTATGCTGTAGCGGCATCATGCCAAGGATCGTTGCGGTGCCACCGCGGCGCAGCGATTTGACCGCCAGTTCGCCCGAAGCCGGACGACCGACAGCCTCAACCGCATGGTCAACGCCGCCATTGGTGAGGTCGATAATCTGCGCGGCGGCATCGTCTGCCAGTGCGTCAACCACATCGGTTGCGCCCAGTTTCTTTGCCAATTCGCGCTTTTCTGGGATCGGGTCTGCAGCGATGATCCGCCCAGCACCGGCAATCTTTGCCGCGTTGATGGTCGCGAGACCAACGCCGCCACAACCGACAACGGCCACGGTTTCGCCCGGCGTAACCTTACACGCGTTGAAGATGGTGCCGGCACCGGTCGTAACCGCACAACCAATCACCGCTGCACGATCCAAAGGCATTTCAGGATCAATGCGGGTGCAGGCATGTTCGTGGATGAGCATCATTTCAGCAAAAGCCGAAAGGTTGAGCATCTGGTTGACCGGCGAGCCATCGGGGCGCGAAAGCCGCGATGGCTGATCCGGACTACGGCGTGTCTCTGCACCAAGGCACAGCGACATGCGGCCCGTGACGCAAAATTCGCAATGCCCGCAGAAAGCCGAAAGGCAGGTGATGACTGCATCACCCGGCTTTACCGTGCGCACTTCCGATCCCACCGCTTCGACGATACCCGCCGCTTCGTGGCCCGGCACTGCGGGCAACGGATGCGGATAGGTGCCTTCGATGAAGTGCAAATCCGAATGGCAAAGCCCGCAGGCCGCATTGCGGATCAACACTTCATGCGGACCCGGCTTCGAAATTTGCAGGGTTTCGATTTCGAGCGGCTTACCCGGTTCGATAAGGACTGCAGCTTTCATCAGCGTGTCACCGCGAGGCTACCGCTCGACAGTTCAACGCCGCCACGGACACCGCCATATTTGCCGAGTTCCATGCGTGCGATCGAACGGTTGTGGACTTCATCCGGACCGTCAGCAAGGCGCAGCGTACGCTGATGTGCCCAAGCCGAAGCGAGGCCGAAATCTTCCGAAACGCCACCGCCGCCATGTGCCTGGATGGCATCATCGATGATCTTGAGCGCCATGTTCGGTGCCTGCACTTTGATCATGGCAATCTCGTTGGCCGCTGCCTTGTTGCCAACCGTATCCATCATATGGGCGGCCTTGAGGCAGAGCAGGCGGGTCATTTCAATGTCGATCCGCGCACGGGCAATCCGCTCATGCCAGACGGTCTGCTCGGCAATCGTCTTGCCAAAGGCGACGCGGCTGGTGAGGCGGCGGCACATTTTCTCCAGCGACTCCTCGGCGACACCGATGGTG
>JALREL010000160.1 GCA_023262005.1 Sphingorhabdus sp.
GGCACCCGGGCAACAGGTGCTCGACATTGGCTGCGGCTGGGGCGGCATGGCGCTGTATCTCAACCGCGTGGCCGATGTGGATGTGCTGGGCATCACCCTGTCGGAAGAACAGCTGCGCGTCGCGCGGCAGCGGGCAGAGGCCGCGGGCGTCGCCGACCGCGTAAAATTTGAACTGATTGATTATCGGGCATTGTCTGGCCGTTTTGACCGGATTGTGTCGGTGGGCATGTTCGAACATGTCGGTGTTCCGCAGTTTGAAACCTTTTTCCGTAGCGCTGTAAATCTGCTCAAGGATGATGGCGTGATGCTGCTCCACACCATCGGACGAATGGGAAAACCGGGTGCGACGGATGCCTTCACCCGCAAATATATCTTCCCCGGCGGCTATATTCCCGCACTGTCCGAAACGCTGTCAGCGAGCGAAAAATCAAAGCTGATCGCCACCGATATCGAAATTTTGCGCCTGCACTACGCATTCACACTGCGTGCCTGGTACGCACGGGTGATGGCACAACGCGAAGCGATTATCGCGATGATGGACGCACGTTTTTACCGGATGTGGACCTTTTACCTGGCCGGGGCGACGGCCGCGTTCGAATGGGGCGGTATGTGCAATTACCAGATTCAATTTGCACGCAACCGCCGCAGCTTGCCGATCACCCGTGATTACATTGCGCGCAGCGAGCGCGACATACTTGCGAAGCTATAATCAGACGAACAGCGCGACCGACTGCATGCCGGTCATCATCGGCTCACCTTTGCTGTTCCACACGGTCATAAACTGGCTGCTCGCGCCGTGGACGGCGTGGTGCGTTTCGCTTTCGAGGAACCACCAGCCATTCTCGGTCTCGGGCGCATCGGTCAGCAGGTTGATCTGCCAGTTGATCGAACTGATCATGCCTTCCTTTTTCATCAACCCCATGGTCGATGGCGGCAGGGCATCACCCATGCAGATCAGGTTAGCCACCGGATCGAGGCCTTCGCGCTCTTTCAACCGATGCCAGTTGGCGAGCCGCGGCTTGTCCATGCCAAGGATCAGCCGCTTTTCAGGATAATCCATATTATGGGTGAAGAATTCGGGCGGCCCGCTGCGCGTTTTGCCGTCCTCCGGAATGGGTGGGAATTCGGGGCGGGGCAGGCCTTCAAAATCGATATGGCTCTCGCGGCGCGCCATGAACACGAAGACGCAGCTAAGCCCGACTTCATCGCCCACGGTGATTTCGCTTTTGATAAAGGCACTGTTGCGGCCGCGGCGCAAAATCTTGCTATGGATTTCGACCTCACCCGACAGCGGCCCTGAAAATGCAATTTGTGCTGTCAGCAACGGGGGCAGATCAGGGGCCACGAGTTTCGCCGATTGATAGGCCAAGGCAGAGCTCAAACCACCGTAAGCGGTGCGGCCCTGATGCCATGTCGACGGGATAGTGATTTTCTGATCGGTGGCGTCGGCACGAAGCTGCGACAGGATATCGGCTAGGTTCATGGCGACCGCATATCGCGCACCTCGGTTTGTCGCAAGCAATCAAGACAATAGGCTTGCATAGCGCCGCTTGCAGTGGTTGAGTTTATCCAATGGAGGGAGGCCATCATTTCGCGGTTGTGAAAAGACTGGTGGGCGGAGAGATTCCGATCCCGCCCGATACCGTTTCGGCCAACATGATCGGACGCGTAATCAGTGCCGCAGTGGCAAGAGGCGCCAGCCGACCCATCCTGCTGGAAGCTATCGGAATTTCGGAAAGCACCATACGCAACCAGTTGGCCCGCGTGCCAGGTCAGACACTCAACAGATTGTTGACTGCGATCGAGTCCCATTTGGGCAATCCGGCAGTGACGCTCGAAATTGGGCGGGACTCGCGTCCGAGTTGCTTTTCCGATCTTGGATTTGCGACGCGACTTTTGCCGACATTATTCGACGTCATCCAAGAAAATGTCCTGATGCAGGAATTGCGGCAAAGCATGTATCGCGTGGCGCTGGCCGATACCGGGACCGAAGTCATTTTGAGCTGGAACCTGATGGGGCATTCTGCCGAATCGCTATCTGCCGCTGTGGATTTTTCGATCACGACCTATTCCCGGCTGGCGAAGGAAATTTACGGTGATGCAACGCAAATCAAAAAGATAACCGCGCAGCATGCACCCCGGTTCGATCCTGCAAAATATCAGAGGATCATAGGCCATCCGATCGAGTTCGGTGCGCCGCAGACCGCCATCCATTTCTCCTCCAGCCAATGCCATGCGCCGTCGCCCTTTGCCAACGAGACGCTGTTGCACGCGGCACACAAAGCGCATGCAAGTAAACTGGGATGGCTGGAAATGGGCAAGCGCCATTCCGCTTTCACCTATTTCTATGTGTGGACTGAACTGAACAAGTCGCCGGTTACGCTCGATCGCATCGCCCGTTCGTTCGGAATGGCGGAGCGGACGCTACGCCGACACCTGGTCGATGAAGGCAACCCATTCCGCTCGATCGTCGATGAAGCCCGCAGGCAGATGTGTGACCTTTACCGCATCGAAGGCAAGCGTTCCTTGGGCGAAGTTGCGGAGCTGCTCGGCTATGGAGAGCTCAGCGCGTTCACCCGGGCCTATCGCCGCTGGTATGGACAACCGCCAAGCCGGAACTGGCAAGCACCATCACCGTTTTGAGCCCGGATTGTAGCGGATATTGGCCTTGCCTTTGACTTCAACCGGCAGGAATAACCCCTGCCCCGTCGCAATCACCGTTCCATGGCCGATTTCATCGACTTCGGCAGACAGCAGGAAATCACCTTCCTGGCGCATCGCAATGGCTTTCTTGGCGGCCTCCACGACCTTTGCATAATCCTTGTTGAAATCGGTCGTCAGTGCCTTGCTGATTTCTGCGATTACTTCGGGATCCTCGAACAAGGCAAAAAGCAGGTTAACCGCCTCGCGATCAGTCCTCCCGGCAATCTTCAAATCTCTGAAATTGACCAATTGTGAATTTGCCTCGTTGAATGGCTTTGCGGACAGCCACACTACACCATTGGTGCCCTTCAAAGGGCTTCGAATTACATCTGCACTGGCCTCCACACCTACTGCGATCCGCCCATTTTCGGTCGGGTAGACGGTGACTTTCTTGAATTCGACCTGCACCGGGCCAATCCGATCCAATGAAATTCCTTTGGCAGCCAGCTTTTTCAACGCGCGCAGGATCACTGGTTCGAGCTGGCTGTAATCGGCCAGTACCGGAATGTGGAAACGCAGTCCGTGATTACCCGACATTTTCGACTGCTTTGGCAGCGGGGTTGGCTGGGGCCGTTCAGGCTCATCACCGATAAAGGTTTCGGTTAGCGCTTCCGCCGACAAGGTCATCGTGAGTTTCCGACCCTCGATCCTGTATCCGTTCCAGTCTAGTTTGCGGGGCGTAACCCGCATCCATGCTGGCGGACGTTCCCGGTTAAGGAGGATCGTTGCAAACCCCTCCCGCCATGCGCCTTCCACGATAGCGCGCGTCTGTACCCTGCCGATTTCAGCCGTCAGATCGCGTTCAAGCCCGGCGATGACCTTGGCGAGCTCTGCATCGGCTTTGCGCACGAAACGAATTCGTTGGCCCAGAAAGTTGATCCCCGGCGGCTCCCGCCAATCATAGGCGATGTCCACTTTGGCACGCGGTGCCCAGTTGTCCGAGAGCATGATGCGAACCCGGGCGCGTACATCTGCCGATGCATTGGCGGTCTCACGCTTTATGATACCGCCCACATCGCGCGCACTGATAACCGCACTGACCGGCATGGTCAGCATCAGCACATCGCCTTCGCCTCCCAAACGGATCCTACCGCGCGTCACCTGCCCTACAATCGTGCACGCAACATCGGGGGTTATCTTCGTCTTCTTAAAACCGATTTTGCAGGGAACATTCTTGCACGCATCGCCCTTGCACTTTGTCTTGTGGACCGCGCACACCGTTACCCGCTGGGCCGGGATGCATTTACGTTCATGCTGGTTGATTGCCCACAGTCGCTGCGGAACCGAATTGTTCAGCTTTGATTCCAGCCCGCTTATATCGATTGTCAGCGGCACGGTGATGGTCGATGTTTTCTTGGGAAGTTCGGCTGCGGTATCAATGCGCGGTGGCGCGGGATTGCCTGCACGGCTGTCGCAGCCAGACAACATCATCACCAGGCAAGCGATCCACAAATAGACCCAGTTACCGACCGATCGCATAAGGGCCCACTCCCCGCGTAACGAGAAACGCCAACTACAACATCACAGATTTATGGGTTTATCAACCGGCGCACAGCCAATGGTGTAAAATGTTGACTAGGGGGAAAATGGTGGGCGTAGCAAGGATTGAACTTGCGACCCCTGCGATGTCAACACAGTGCTCTACCACTGAGCTATACGCCCACGCTGCGGGCCCTCTAGCGGGCTAAATGATTCCGTTCAAGCCCGAATCTGGTTGTTCAGATTTGGCCGGTTGCCGCTTCCTTGTTGAACAGCCGCTCGACCTCGAGAACGAGGTCTTTGAGGTGGAAGGGTTTCGACAACACCTTGGCCTGCGGCATGGCATGGCCGGCGCGCAGGGCAACGCCGGAAAAACCTGTAATGAACATCACTTCGGTCTGCGGCGATACCTTGCCGCAATGGCGGGCAAGTTCGATCCCATCCATTTCCGGCATCACAATGTCGGTCAGAAGCAGATCAAAATGTTCCTTTTCGAGCAGCGGTACTGCTTCGGTTCCGCGGTCTACCGGCACCACTTCATATCCCGAACGTTCGAGCGCGCGTGTCAGATATTCGCGCATTGCCTGTTCGTCTTCTGCCAGCAGAATCCGGATCATATCCATTCCCATCCATTCGGCATCGTCGCCGTTTGCGAGTCTCTTTCAAGCTACTGATACCACCAGAAATTAAAAAAATTGCATGCGTTTACCATTTTTGTTTTACTGGAAACGGTAATGACACAGGCAGATGGCCAGCATCCGAACGATCGGCAAAACGAATGCGGCTTTAGGCTGTTCAATCTGGAACAGGCAGATTTTCCGATACTGGTTTCGGTTCCGCATTCGGGCCGCGAATATCCCGCAGGGATTCTAGAGAATTTGCGGATTCCACCCCATGAATTGCTCCGGCTTGAAGATCGATATGCCGATCGCCTGATCGCGCCAGCGCTGGCGCAAGGCATGCCGGCGATAATCGCAAACCGTGCGCGCGCCTGGATCGACCTGAACCG
This sequence comes from Sphingorhabdus sp., assembly GCA_023262005.1. Lineage (GTDB taxonomy): Bacteria > Pseudomonadota > Alphaproteobacteria > Sphingomonadales > Sphingomonadaceae > Sphingorhabdus_B > Sphingorhabdus_B buctiana. The sequence goes on from JALREL010000160.1 coordinate 5,192, forward strand.
CAGCGTGGAAGAACTTGATCCCGCCATGGTATCGGGTTGGGATGATTCACCCCGGCCTGCAGGCAGCGCAAAAATGCGTGGCGGGCTGGGGCTGGTGCCTCGAAGATTGATGCAGAGCGGGGATATTTGGAAACGCCCGTTTGGCATTTCTGATATCCGGCAGCGGATCGAAACATATCATTCGCCTTATCACGAAAGCATTTCTGCCCAATTGGCGCGGCTGCGCGACCGGTTCGGCGTGGCCCTGCTCGTCGACATCCACTCGATGCCGCCGCTCGTGCCGGTCGCTGGCCACCGCCCGCATATCGTGATTGGCGACCGATTCGGGCAGAGCGCAGCTTCCATCTACTCCGAAATGCTGATCGAGCGGCTCAAGCAGTCCGGAATGCCGGTCGCGCTCAACCATCCCTATCCCGGCGACTATATTTTACGCCGTCATGCGGATGTGCGACGCAATATACACGCCATCCAGATCGAAATTGACCGGACACTTTATCTCGACTCGGACTTGCGTGAACCGTCGGCAGGGCTTGAATCTACAGCTGCAATCTTGTCCGAAATGCTTGCGCTTTTGGTTGATCTGCTGGGTGGAACAGCGATGCCCATGGCTGCTGAATAGCCCGAAACCCTTGCAAAACCGCCAAAGAAAAAACCACCCCGGAAAATTCCGGGGTGGCCAAGGTTCAGGGAGGTGGCGCTGGCTTGCAGCGCCGAAGGACGGATAAGGGAGGGGAGATATCCGTCCTGATACAAAGATGGGAGTTTACGCCCGCCAAATCAATAGCTGAGTCTGTATCAAGGCGTATCAGCGGGATGAAATGCCCCGCTGATACGAGAAGCTCTCATGGCCACATGCGTTGGATAAAGGGAATCCTGTCCGCAAACTGATGCTTCAGCGCCGCACCAATATGCAGCAAAATCAATATGAAGAGCGGTTTGGTGAGGATTTCATGCGCTTCATGACCGATCCCTGCCAATGCCTTGCTCTTTTCCAACGGCAGCGTGGCGTCAAACAGGCCGAAAAAGTCAACTGGTGGCGCTTGCGGATGGGCTGAAGCCATCAGCCAGCCTGAGAACGGCACAGCGATGATAAGGAAATAGAAAAGCAGGTGAACGATGCGTCCCAGCGTCGATTGCCACGCGGGAATGGCTGTCGGCAATGCGGGGGGCTTGTTGGTCAAACGCCAGATCAGGCGCAATACCGAAAAGAAAAGGATTGATATGCCGATGGCCTTGTGAGGCGACATCAGCGCGCCCTGCGCCTCGCGCGGCAGGTCTTCCGCCATGCTGGCCAGAACGAAATTGGCGATCACCAATATGGCGATCAGCCAGTGCAGTGCAATCGCACCTTTGCTGTACTTGGAAATCATGGCGGCCCTCCCCTAAAGTGTCGGGCCGCCATCGAAAACGGATCAGTTGGTCGGCAGCTCGACTTGCTGCGGCACCTTACCTTGCTGCATTTGCAATGCAAATATATCCCGAACCAGGTTCAGCGAGAAAAGATGCGCGTAAATCAGGGGCAGCATGCCACTCTGGTTCATCTTGCGCAGTTCATCACCGCGCATGTCGCGCAGCTTTTCTTCGTTCACCATCTGGAAACCGCGATAGATGAACGGGTTTTCGCTGCCGTCCTGCTGGATGGCAACTTCGCCCTCCATCAGCAGTTCAAGCTTCTTGAGCTCTTCGACAAATGCCTGGGTGCGGGCACCGGCTTGCTCGAAATCTTCGCAGAACTTGAGGATGTCCTTGGTCATCTGCGTCGGCTCGGCTCCGTCGAACAGCGCTTCACCTTCCTTGAAATCGCCCAATGCTTCGGTCGTCGGATCAAAGCAGAGCGACAGTTCATCGCTGTCCGGACGCAAGCGCGCAAGCATGAACGGATAACGACGGATGTAAGCCGGCAGGTAAACCGGATTATTGAACTTGCCATTCTCGTCCATGTAGACGTTGACGCCTTCGTTCATGCCCATCAGCACGAGCGGAACCGGATTTTCTCCAGCCGAGAAGATGATCGGGTAGTAACGCGACGCCGAAACAAATTCTTCAACGGTCAGCGGAATGGCGTGCTGGCCCTGCATGAAATTGGCATTGTCGATCTGCCGGCTCTTGAAATTTGCATGCTCGTTGCTGTTAAGCGGAACGAGGTCCTTGTAGAAGAGGGGCAGGCCTTGCGGCGCGGGCTGGGTAGCCATCAGTTACTCCGTTGTCTGGATTCGAAAATTTGATTGCGGGCGGCTTTAGGCGGCGGCGGGCTTGCTGGCAAGAGGAACGAGTTTTCCCGGATTCATGATGCCGTTGGGGTCCAGGGCCAGCTTGATGGCACGCAAGGCGTTCAGCCTTGATGGATCCGACAAACGTTCAAACTCCGCCAGTTTTGCCTGGCCAATTCCATGCTCGGCCGAGATCGAGCCACCATAGGCGGTCACGCGGTCGTAAACATCCGCGCTGATGGTCTGGGCGAAACGCGCATACCATTCTTCAGCCGTTGCGCCTTTGGGTGCCTTCACATGGTAGTGGATGTTTCCATCGCCCAGATGGCCGAATGCGACCACCGTGGTTCCGGGATAGCGCGCTTGGATCTGCGGGGATTCAGTCTCGATGAACCGCGCCATGGCGGAAACAGGCACGCTGATATCATGCTGCAGGGCAGGGCCTTCTGCTCGCTCAGCCTCGGCAATCGAATCCCGGATTTTCCAAAAGGCTTCAGCTTGCGCTTCGCTTGCAGCTATCACAGCGTCCTTGGCCAATCCCGCCTCAAACATCTGGCCAAGGAAATTCTCTGCAAGCGATGCAGGGGCTACTTGATCATCGCTGTCACGGACCAGTTCGATCAGTACATGCCAGCCTTTTTCGCTTTCGACAGGGCGTCTGGTCCCCGGAATATGCTTGATCACATGCTGCAGCGCCACGTCGGGCAGGATTTCGAAACCCTCCAATGCGGAATCGAGCGCGTTTGTTGCAGCAAGCAACAAAGCATAAGCATCTTGGGGCGTGTCGACTGCAACCCAGGCCACTGCCCGATCGAGCAAAGCGGGCACAAGTTGAAGTGTCGCGCGTGTAACGATGCCAATCGTACCCTCCGCACCGATCAGCAAATGTTTGAGATCATATCCGCGGTTATCCTTTTTCAATGGAACCAGCCCGTCATAGATCGATCCGTCAGGCAATACCGCCTCGACACCCGCCACTAGGTTACGCATCGTTCCATGTCGCAAAACCTGCGTGCCGCCTGCATTGGTCGAAATCAGCCCGCCAACCGTGGCAGATCCTTTACCGCCCAAGGTCAACGGGAAACGAAGGCCCTTTTCTGCAACAGCTTCGTGGAGGTTCTGCAATACTACACCCGCTTCGCAACGAACCTGCCGCGATACAGCGTCCACCATTTCAATGCGGTTCATCCGGCGCAAGGACAGGAGACAGCTTGCTCCACTTTTGTCAGGCGTGGCACCTGCGACCATTCCACTGTTCCCGCCTTGCGGAACGAGTGTGAGTTGATGAGCGTTGGCAATCTTTATGATTTCCGAGACTTCAGCGGTTGTTGCCGGGGAAAGCAGCGCGGCGGCCTGCCCGTGATAGCGCCCACGCCAATCGGTCGTCCACGGCGCCAGATCGTCAGGATCGGAGGTGAATCCCTTTGATCCGAGCAGTTGGCTAAGCTTCTCCAAAACTTGGCTGTCTGACAAACTCCCACTCCTGTTGTTGATGCAATTGACTTGGCGGTTGGCGCTTCATAGGGCTGGATTAATGCTCCGTTCAACCGTTACCGCTAATTGTTCGAAAAGGCGAATTTTGGTCGGGACCCGGCGTTGCGCATTTTTCTGATACTCATTGCCGGTCTCGCGGTGACGCTTGGCTTTGCGCACAGGGCGCAAGGGCAATCGGTCGACGCTTTTGTCGACATGATGGAAGGCGTCAAAGACTTTCAGGCGCGTATCGAACAACGCATCATCATCCGCTTTCCGAACCAGCCCGTACCCGCCGCTCCAGGCCGCAGTGATAAGCGCAATGCAACCCTCTATAATGAGGAAAAGATTGGAAAATGCCTGCTGATGGACCGTTTGGTCGCGTCACGCCCTGGCCCAAAGAACAGCCTCGAACTCGTTACCCGAGAGCGGCAATTGATACGGGCCTATTTGGGTGATGGATGCCTTGCCCGCGAATTTTATGCTGGCGCCTATGTGGAAAGGTCAAAGGACGGCAAACTTTGCGTCGACCGCGACCTGCTGCATGCCCGTACAGGGGCGAAATGCGAGATTGATAAATTCCGCCTGCTCGTTCCCGAGTGAGATGCGCCAAATTCCTTGACTTTTCGCTGCTGTTTCGCCAAGCGCCGCGCACCGGACGTGCGGCTATGCGCTGCCCGGATGCTTTTTTCCTTTATATTGGAACCTTATGTCTTTTGCCGATCTCGGCCTTTCCGATGAACTTTTGAACGCGGTTACTGCGGCGGGTTACGACACGCCGACTCCGATCCAGGCGCAAGCCATCCCCTCGGTCCTGATGATGCGTGACATCATTGGCATTGCGCAAACCGGCACCGGAAAAACGGCATCGTTCGTGCTGCCGATGATCGATATCCTGGCCCATGGGCGGGCACGGGCGCGCATGCCGCGCAGCCTGATCCTTGAGCCGACCCGCGAACTGGCCGCCCAAGTCGCCGAAAATTTCGAGAAATATGGCGTCAATCACAAGCTATCGATGGCATTGCTGATTGGTGGGGTTTCAATGGGTGATCAGGTAAAGGCGCTGGAAAAAGGCGTCGACGTGCTGATCGCGACACCGGGTCGACTGATGGATCTGTTCGAACGCGGCAACATACTGCTGAACGGATGCGAATTGCTGGTGATCGACGAAGCCGATCGCATGCTCGACATGGGTTTCATTCCCGACATCGAACATATCTGCACCAAATTGCCGACCAACCGCCAGACGCTGCTGTTTTCGGCAACGATGCCGCCGCCGATCAAAAAGCTTTCGGACAAGTTCCTGTCGAACCCGAAATATATCGAGGTGGCGCGTCCTGCGACTGCCAACATCAATATCGAACAGAAGCTGGTCGAAGTTGCGCCGATGAAAAAGCGCGAAGTTTTGCGTGACCTGATCCGCAGCGAAGATGTGCAGACCGCCATCATCTTCTGCAACCGCAAGACCACGGTGCGCGAACTCAACAAGAGTTTGAAGCGGCACGGATTCCGTTCGGGTGAAATCCATGGCGATATCGACCAGGCATCGCGCCTCAAGGAATTGGACGCATTCAAGAGCGGCACCATCAACCTGCTTGTCGCATCGGATGTGGCTGCACGTGGCCTCGACATCAAAGGCGTGAGCCATGTGTTCAACTTTGACGCGCCCTGGCACCCTGATGATTATGTTCACCGCATCGGCCGCACCGGCCGTGCAGGGGCAAAAGGCAAGGCATTCACCTTCGTCAGCCGCGAAGATGCCGAGCATATCGAGAATATCGAAAAGCTGATTGGCCTCAAGATTGATCGTCTGGGGCGTCCTGCCCGGGAGACCGAGCGAAGCGAACCAGCAGCAAAGCCAGAGCGCAAGTCGCGCGTTAAGGCGGAGCAGCCAAGCAAGCCCCGCAAAGACGAGCCCAAGCCCAAGGCAAAACAGGCGCCCGTCGCGGCAAAAGAAACCGACGAGGGCTGGAACGGCCCGTTGCCCGATTTCCTGAATTTCACGATCGCCCCTTGATCGTCACACCATAAAAAAGGCCCGCCGAAGCGGGCCTTTCTTTTACCTGTTCGCTTGGCCTTAGAACTTGCCGCGAACGGTGATGCCGTAAGTGCGCGGCTCTGCAAGGAAGTGCGAGAAGAGCTGGCGACCACCCGGAAATTGCGGGTCAACAAAGGCAGCGCTGGCGCCACCCGCCTGGAAGGACGTGTTGAACGCGACCTGGGCATAGTCCTTGTTGAAGATATTCTGGCCCCACAGTTCCACCGACCAGGCATCATCCGGACCACGCAGACCAATACGCGCGTTGAACAGCGCATAACCATCCTGTTCCTTTTGCGGGAAAAGGTCTGAGCCGGTGTTGTAGTCGCTCGTCATGCGGGTATCGATGTAGAACAGGCCCGAAAGGCCGTTGCTGCCGATTTCCGGTGTCCAGGTAATCGAGCCGGTGGCAACCAGTTCGGGAGCGTTCGACAGATTGTCACCCGGCAGCTTGCGCAGAGCCTGATCAAGCGGTGCACCCGTGTTCGTGCCGATCAGATCGTCACGATATTTGGTGCGTGCGTAGGTGAGGCCGGCAGCAACCCGGAAGTTGCGGGCCGGAACCAGCGAACCTTCAAGTTCGAAGCCTTGCGTGCGAACACCATAAGAAACATCACCGGCAGCGCATGCACCGGTTGCGTTGCTGAGGTCGGTATCGGCATTGGGGCCACCGATCAGGTCATCACAACCGTTGATGTTCTGCACGAGGAACACGGTGCCGTTGAAGGTATTCAGCTGGAAGCTGCTAAAATCCGAACGGAAGGCCGAGAGGCTGAGGCTGAACGGACCGGTCGCATATTTCGCACCCAGTTCGTAGCTATCGACCATTTCCGGATCGAATTGCAGGTTACCAACAAGCGCCTGCGCACCGCCGACCGAAGCGAAGGTTGCGATCGGCGATTTCAGGGCCGAACGGTCAAGGTTGAAACCGCCAGCCTTGTAACCACGAGCGTAGCTACCATAGAGCAGCAAGTCATCGGTCGGCTTCCAGCTCAAGATCGCAGTACCGGTGAACTCGTCTTCCTTGCGGTCGTCACGGATGCTGACGCCATTGAGTTCGGCAGTCGAGTTGCCTTGGCAACCCAAACCGATCAAACCGGCGGCAAGCGCACGTGCGGTAGCGCTGGCAGCAGTCAAATCATCCGAAACCAGGCTTTGGATCGTTGTGCAACGGGTGTTGTCATTGCCGAAGGTGGCGTTGAACTTCTTCTTGTCGCTCGTGTAACGAAGGCCAAGGGTCAGATCGAGCGTATCGGTAATGTGCACGATATTGTGCGTAAACAACGCCCAGTTGGTGCCATTCTGGAAATAACGATCGTTGGTCGTACCCAGATCGTTCAAGCTGTCGAGAGCCGTAAAGGCGGCGAGAATATCAGCACCCGAAGCGCCCGAAGCGGCAGCGACCGTTGCCGGGCCAACGACAGGTGCAAGACAGCCGGGGCTGGTCGGCGAATAGAGACCTGCAAGGCCGCCACCCGAAACGAGGCGGCAGGTTGCGAAGCGACCATATTGGTTGCCGAAGCGAAGGTTATCACGAACCGTCAGCTTCTCATTGGCGAAGAAGCCGCCAACGAGCCAGTCGAGCTTGCCATCAAAGGCTTCGCCCTGCAGGCGCAGTTCCTGCGTGAAGGTGTGGAACTGACGATAGGCATCATCGCTGGGTGCGCGATACAGGATGTCGACTTCACCATAGTCGGTATCCGATGCCTGGCCTGAGCGATATTCGCGATAGGCGGTGATCGAGGTCAGCTTGGCGCCGCCGAAGTCATAGTCGACTTGGGCCGAGAAACCATAATCCTTGGTTTCGCCGGTAAAGACGCGGTTCGGGCTGACCGAAATCTTGCGACCATAACCCTGGTTGAAAGCTGCCAAAGGCTGACCGAGGTCACGCAACACGTTGATGATGTTGTTGGCAGCCGTATTGTTGATTGGCGTCGCAAGATTGTTGAGGTTGCCGATATAGGGATTGACCGAAGCGTCGACATAGGTCGCCGCGCAGCACTCTTCCTGGCGCGAAGTGTAGTCCGCGATCAGACGGATCGACAGGTCGTCGCTCGGCTCGATCAGCAACTGGCCGCGCAGGAAATAACGATCGCGGTTGTTAACATCGCGACCATTCTGGTCATCGGTGTAGAAACCGTCGCGCTTCACATAAACACCATCGACGCGGAACGCGATGCCGTCGCTGATCGGGCCGGTCACGCTCGAAGTGGCGCGCATGAAATCATAATTGCCGTAAGTCAGCTCGCCGCTGCCACCGAAAGTGAAGCTCGGCTTTTTCGAATAGATGCTGATAAGGCCGGCCGAAGAGTTACGACCGCCGAGCGTACCCTGCGGGCCGCGCTGTACTTCGACGCGATCGATTTCACCGAGTTCATTGAGGCCGATGCCCGAACGCGAACGGTAGACGCCGTCGATGAATACGGGAACCGAGCTTTCGAGGCCGGGGTTGTCACCAACCGTACCGATACCGCGAATACGCGCCGAACCATTGGCTTCACTGCCGGTCGAGGAGACGAGCAGTGAGGGAGCAACCTGGTTCAGCTGACGAATGTCGTTCGCGCCGCTGTTCTGGAGCGTTTCGGCATTGACCGCCGAAATTGCGACAGGAACGTCCGAAAGGACCTGCGCGCGGCCCTGCGCGGTTACAACGATTTCAACCTGTTCGTCAGCCGCATCGTCTGTGCCCTGGCTATCTTGGGCATATGCGAATGACGGCATTGCCAGCGCGCAAGTTGCGGCTGAAACCGACAAAATAGATTTCCGGATCGCAAAACTGACTTTCATGTCCCTCTCCTTATGTTGGGCGTTGTTTTTTGTTTATTTAGGCGTTTTACGTGCATAAGTCACCGGCAGCTCGCCGATATGCTTATTTTTCGTAACAATGTTGCCAATCTGCAACAAAGGTGAAAAGCGGTAGTTAGCGGCTTTCTGCCTCGCCTGGCTTCGCCGTCTCGTTTTTGTTTTCGCGATTGAACACGGGCCGTCCACCCACCCATGCTTCTTTGACAATCGTTGCCCGGATTTGCGCTGGGGTTGCCAGCAATGGATCCGTATCGACAAGAATGAAATCCGCACGATGCCCAGCGGTCAGCGAACCGACCCTCCCTTCCGCAAAGGCTGCATAAGCGGCACCGATTGTGAACCCTGCCAGGGCCTGCTCACGGCTGACCCTTTCCGCAGGCATCCAGCCGCCAAAAGGCTCACCCTTTTCATCCTCACGGGTGATGGCTGCGGCCAAACCCATGAATGGATTAGGCGATTCCACCGGCGTGTCAGATCCAAAAGCCAGCTTTCCGCCCGCTTTCAGTATGGAGTTCCACGCATAGGCACCTGCCAATCGATCCGGCCCCAATCGGACTTCGGCCATCTTCCGATCGGACGTCTGGTGCACAGGCTGCATCGACGCAATGATCCCGTGATTGGCGAGGCGGGGCAAGTCGACAGGATCGACAATCTGGACATGCTCGATCCGCCAGCGGCGGTCGCCAGTATAGGTCTCGGCAAGATCCTCCACAGCACCTATCGCGTCGGCATTGGCAGCATCGCCTATCGCATGCACGGCCGTCTGGAACCCGTCCATCGAGGCGCGCACCATGAGGTTGCGGATTTCGGCGCTGGCAAGGAATGACAGTCCGGTTTGCCCCGGCGCATCGGCATAGGGCTTTTTGAGCCACGCACCGCGGCTACCGAGGGCACCATCAAGGTATAATTTCACCCCACCAAGGCGCAGCTTGTCGTCATACAGCCATGGTGTCGGGCGCGGGCCTGCTATAGCGACCATATTGTCGATACCACCGGCGTAACCGAAGATGCGAACCGACAGCCAGCCGGCATCGCCCGCGCGGCGATAGCTTTGCCAATCCTCAATCGTGGTGCCCATATCGGCGATGCTGGTCACGCCGACCGAAAGCAGCGCTTTTTGCGCCTCGGCAAGCGCGAGATCGCGTTCAGCCGGTTTTGGTGCCGGAATATGTTTCGTTACCAGTTCGCTCGCCGCATCGACAAAAATGCCGCTCGGCTTTCCGCCCGCCATTTCGATCCGGCCGCCCGGCGGAGATTTGCTCGCCGTCGTTACACCCGAAATTTCCATTGCCCGGCTGTTCGCCCAACCTGCATGGCCATCGACACGTTCCAGCCAGACCGGGCGATCTGCCACAACCGCGTCCAGATCGGCAGCAGTCGGAAAGCGACCCAGCCCCCATTTTTCCTGGTTCCAGCCGCGACCGACAATCCAGCGACGGTCCGGATATTTGGCGGCATAGGCCTTGATCGCCGCTTGCGCTTCTTCGAGTGAATTGGTGGCCGAAAGGTCCAGCGTGAGAGCGGCAAAACCGAGGCCCATCACATGTCCGTGCGCATCGATCAGCCCGGGCAGCATCGTCAATCCACGACCATCATGGCGGAAATCAAGTTGCTTTGGGGCCTTTTCCTTACTGGTCAAAAGCTGGCTGACCTTGCCCTCTTTATCGATGAGAATGGCCGAAAATCGGATAACCTTGCCATCCTTGTCGAGCGTGATGCCATTGACATTCTCGACAAGTCCGTCGGCAATGGCCGGGGTAGCGAATGCGGTGAAGGCTGCAGCCGCCAAAAGCTTAAAAGCTCTCATCGTTTGGGCAACCTCCGCACCAGTGCGCTCGTATCCTGCCGGCCACCGCCCATATATTGGATGTCCGAATAGAATTGATCGGTCATCGCCGCGATCGGGATGCTGGCCCCATTCGCCCGTGCTTCATCAATGGCGAGGCCCAGATCCTTGCGCATCCAATCAACGGCAAAACCGAAATCGAATTCGCCCTTGGCCATCGTCGCCCAGCGATTATCCATCTGCCAGCTTTGCGCTGCGCCACCTGAAATAGCGTCGAATACTTTGTCGAGATCAAGCTCTGCACATTGGGCGAAGTGTAACGCTTCGGAGAGGCCCTGCAAAACACCGGCGATACAGATCTGGTTGACCATCTTCGCCGTTTGCCCGTCACCCGGGCCACCGACATGGACAATGCGCTTTGAATAGGCCGCCATCACCGGCTTTGCCGATTCCACTGCAGCTTCGGTGCCGCCGCACATGATGGCGAGCGTGCCATTTTCCGCCCCGGCCTGCCCCCCCGTTACTGGTGCATCGACGCAATGGATACCCCTGCCCTTCGCCTCGACCGCCAACTGCCGGGCTATGCGCGCCGACACCGTTGTATGGTCGATAAAGGTGCTGCCTTTGGGCATTGCTGCGAAGACACCGTCGCGTCCCAAAGTAATGCTGGCCAGATCGTCGTCGGTGCCCACACAGCTGACGACAAATTCGGCATCCTGTGCTGCCTCTGCTGGCGATGCTGCTTTTCGCCCGCCATGTTCGGATACCCATTTGTCTGCTTTGACAGAAGAGCGGTTGTACACGGTCATCGAATGACCGGCTTTGGCAAGGTGTCGTGCGATGGGGCCACCCATCACGCCCAGACCGATGAAAGCTATTCTTGACATGCCTGTGCCTTAATCACTGTTTTCACATTGCGCCAGATAGGTTAGGGCCCGCGCCACTATGTCCGAGCTTCTTACCCTTGCCGATGTCCGCGCTGCGCATGATCGCATTCGCGATGCCATCGTTGCGACGCCGACCTTGCACAGCAAAACCTTGTCGCAACTGACCGGCGCGAACATTTACCTGAAGTTCGAGAACCTCCAATTCACTGCTGCGTACAAAGAACGAGGCGCGCTGAACGCGCTGTTGCTGATGCCGGAAGAGGCGCGCAACCGCGGCGTTATTGCCGCATCGGCGGGGAACCATGCGCAGGGGCTCAGCTATCACGGCACCCGCCTTGGCGTACCCGTTACCATCGTCATGCCCAAAACCACGCCCACCGTGAAAGTCATGCAGACTGAAGCGGTTGGCGGCAAAGTGGTGCTCGAAGGCGAAAAGTTTGACGATGCTTACAAACATGCCCGTCTCCTGGAAAAGGAACTGGGGCTCACCTTCGTGCATCCCTTTGACAATCCAAAAGTCGCCGCGGGCCAGGGCACAGTGGCATTGGAGATGCTGCAAGATATCCCGGAAATTGACAGCCTGGTTGTGCCAATTGGCGGCGGAGGCCTGTTATCGGGGATGGGCACAGCGGCGCGCGGCATCAACCCTGCGATCGAACTGGTTGGCGTGCAAGCCGAACTTTATCCGTCCATGTATGCCCTGCTCAACAACAAGCAGATGCCATGCGAAGGCGATACGCTGGCCGAGGGTATCGCGGTAAAGGTACCGGGCGAATTCACGTCAAAGGTGATCCGCGACATCGTCGATGATGTCGTTCTGGTTTCGGAACCCGAACTGGAAACCGCGGTCAGCCTGCTTTTGCAAATTGAGAAGACAGTGGTTGAGGGCGGCGGTGCCGCAGGTCTGGCCGCCGTCATGGCCAATCCTGAAAAGTTCAAAGGCAAGAATGTCGGCATCGTGCTGAGCGGGGGCAACATCGACACCCGTTTGCTGGCGAATGTTCTGCTGCGCGATCTTGCCCGGTCAGGTCGCCTCGCGCGCCTGCGCATCACGCTGCAGGATCGCCCGGGCGCACTCTACAAGGTGATGAAGCTGTTCAACGAACACAACATCAACATCATCGAAATCTATCACCAGCGCATCTTCACGACGCTGCCTGCCAAGGGCCTGATCACTGATATCGAATGCGAAGCGCGTGATGCCGAGCAGCTGCAGGGGCTGGTCGATTCGCTCAAACATGCCGGTTACAAGGTCGAACGGGTCGAATTGAACTGAATAAAATCAAGGGCATCGCATTTGATGGTAAATGCCCTTTTCAGCACCGCATGAAAGCGGCATAACCTTGCGATAACACAAAATTAAGCAAGGTCGGGTTTTCATGAGCGCACCAGTCCGTTTTCCGCGCTTCTTCGTTACAAATCCTGCGCCCTGCCCCTATTTGCCCGGAAAAACCGAGCGAAAGGTATTCACCGAACTCAGCGGCGCGCATGCCAGCGAACTCAACGAAGCGCTGGGCCGCATCGGTTTTCGCCGCAGCCAGAACGTTGCCTATCGGCCGAGCTGTGTGGACTGCAAGGCTTGCGTCCCAGTCCGCATCCTTTCCAACGAATTCCAGCCGAACGCGACGCAGCGCAAGATCCTGCGCCGCAATTCCGACCTCATCGTCACGGCTTGCCGCCCATGGTCGACCAACGAACAGTTCGAACTACTTCGCCGCTATCTGAAGCAGCGCCACCCCGAAGGCGGCATGGCTGACATGGACGACATGGATTATGCCGACATGGTCGAACAAACGCCGGTCCGCAGCCATGTAATCGAATATCGCCTCCCCGCCCGCTATGGCGCGCAAGGCGAACTTGTTGGCGCGTGCATCACCGATGTCCAGTCCGACGGGCTGTCGATGGTCTACAGCTTTTATGATGCCGAAGCTGAGGGCCGGGCTGGCCTTGGTAACTTCATCATCATGGACCATATTTTGCGCGCACGCGATGCTGGCTTGCCCTTCGTCTATCTCGGCTATTGGGTCGAAAATGCCGCGCGCATGCAGTACAAAACTCGCTATCGCCCACTGGAAAAGCTGACTCCCGATGGCTGGGTGGATTTCGATTCCGGTGAACAGGGCAATCTGTTCGGCTGACAAAAAACCCCGCCGAAGCGGGGTTTTCTGTTTCAATTCAACTGAACTTAACGGCAGACGCAGCGTGGCTTTGCCTTGGCCCTTGGTTTCCATTTGCGAACCGCCTTCCGCTTTACCGGCACGGTTTCATAATAGATTTCTTCGGTCACCGTGGTCGTGGTGACCGGAACCATCGAATAGGCCATGACCGGTGCAGCATAATAGTAATAGCCGTGGGGATACGCGCCATAGCCGTAACCCGGGCCATAGGCATATCCGCCATCACGCGGCAGGTGCTTTTCGCACTTTTTCATCGATTTCTCGACACCCAAACCAGCCAATGCGCCGAGCCCGGCACCAATCAGCGAACCTTCGGTTCGATTGCCGCGACCCGCGATTCGATTTCCAGCAAGACCGCCCAGGATAGCGCCGATTGCAGCACCGGCGACGCCATCATTTTTGAGGCATTTTTCATATTCGCCATAGCCATGTTGCCCGCCCCATGACGGACCAGCAGGATAAGGCGCAGCCATTGGTAGCGGAACATCATAAGGCGCACCGGCCATCGGCATCGGATGCAGCGGCATGTCCATGGCCGCAGGCGCCGTTGCACCCCTTGTGCGGATTACCTTGCCGTTCCACTGGCCTTCATAAACGCGGCGTTCCGGATCGATATAACCGCCTTTGGTCCACGCGCCCTCATATTCATAGCGCTCACCATTTTCATCTGAATAGGTCGACATGGCCGGGCCATCAAATTCGTAGATACCACGGTCCGCACCCATTGACGGTTGATATTCGGCCTTGTCGTGATGCGGTTTGCCAGACGCAGCATGTGCAGGTGACAGCACGAGCGAACCGGCCACGACGCTTGCAAACAAGAGGGTTTTCATCACAATTGCTCCCTAATCATCGGGAAGCGGATAAGACGCATTCTCCGATAGTTAAGAAGAGCTTAACACCGTTTTGGGTCGACAGATGTAAAATGCGCGCACGGTTTGGGCGCTGTTTCAAAATGATGCAGCGATCAGATCCGGTCGCTGAGCAGATTTGCGAGCGCCTCGATACCCTTTGCGTCTTCTGCGTCGAACCTTGCTGGCAGGGGGCTGTCCAGATCGATGACCGCAATTACCACGCCATCGCGCTTGACGGGCACCACAAGTTCCGACCGGCTGGCGGCATCGCAGGCAATATGTCCGGGAAAGGCATGTACATCTTCGACCAGTTGCGTCTCACCGGTACGAGCCGCGGCACCGCATACACCCTTGGTTAGCGGAATGCGGATGCAGGCCGACTTGCCCTGGAACGGCCCCAGAACCAGTTCCCCGCCCACCATCCGGTAAAAACCCACCCAGTTGAGTTCGGGTACAAACTGCCAAATCAGGGCTGAGATGTTGGCCATATTGGCGATACCGTCCGCCTCTCCCGCAGTCAGCGCATCAGCCGCCTTGAGCAGTTCGGCGTAAAGTTCAGCCTTTGGGGCATCGGTTGCGATATCGAAAGCGTACATGCAGCGTCAGATAGTCATTCGAGACGAACTTTACCACGGCCCTTCTTGATTTCGCCCCGGCCTTTTTTGGCGTCGACGCGCTTGGCCTTGGCGGCCCTGCTCGGCTTGGTCTTGATCCTGGGCGCTTCGCGCACGAACGCCTGGTCAATCAGGCGAATGATCCGCGCCCTCGCCTCCGCCCGGTTGGCCTCCCTCGTGCGATGCTCGCGGGCCGTCACCACCAATTCGCCCGACGAGGTCATCTTGCTGCCCGCAAGTGTCTTGAGTTTGCGAAAAGCAAAGGGTGGCAGGCCCAAGCGAAACACATCAACGCGCAACTGGCAGGCAGTGGCGACCTTGTTGACATTCTGCCCGCCCGGACCGGTCGACGCCAGGAATGTTTCTTTAAGCAATTCTTCGGGCAGTTCAAACGGCATCGCCCATTCGTAAGACCAAGCTTACAAAGGCGCTAGTCGAAACGCCATGCATCCATGGCCAGCACACCATATTCGACGCTGGAATGCAGCTTGGTCGCGTGTCCCGTCGCCCCGCCCGCCCCCAACGCCACATAAAGCGGCATGATATGGTCCATCGTCGGATGGTTGTCGCTGCCATGCGGAGCGTGACCAATCGCGCCCAGAACTGCCGGATGATCTCCGGCTGCCAATTGGGCATCCAGCCAGCTTAGAAATTCGCTCACCCACGGTTGTGCAGGTGCGTCCACTGCAAATCCCCCCCGGAACAATGCGTGCAGATTGTGGGTGATGGCACCCGATCCCATGATCAGGATATTCTCATCACGCAGTGGCTCCAATGCCTGACCAAGCCGATAATGATGCTCCGGCGTCTCGTGCGAGTTGATCGACAGCTGCACCACCGGAATATCCGCCTCGGGCCATGCCAGCATCAGCGGAGTCCATGTGCCATGGTCAAATCCGCGTTTGGGATCGAGTCTGCTTTCGATGACTGCATCGTGCAACATCGCCTTCAAGCGTTGCGCCAGTTCCGGCGCGCCCGGGGCCGGATACCGCATCTGATAAAGCACTTCCGGAAAACCGCCAAAGTCGTGGATCGTAGTCGGGCGCTCGCCGGATGTGACCGATGTCATTGGTTCATCATGGTGCGCCGAAATCATCACAATGGCATCAGGTCGTGCCGGCAGCCCGCCGGCCAGCCCGGCAAGAAAGTGTCGGGCTCGGGTGTCGGAAATCACAATGGTCGGTGAACCATGCGAAACGAAAAGGGCGGGCTGCCTTGCCATCGCTCAACCAAATAATTTGGCTGCGGTATCAGCGACACGCCGGCCGAGATAACGCGCGCCTTCAAGCTCGGTTTCGCTTGGCTGACGGCTACCGTCGCCATTGGCTATGGTGGTCGCGCCATAGGGCGCACCGCCCACGACCTCATCGTTACGCATTTGCCCGGCAAAACCATAGTCGAGACCTACGATGGTCATGCCAAAATGCAGCAGGTTGGTGATGATTGAAAACAAGGTCGTTTCCTGCCCACCATGCTGCGTAGCACTGGAGGTAAAGGCGGCGCCGACCTTGCCATTCAGTTCACCCCGCGCCCAGACGCCGCCGGCGCTATCCCAAAAGGCCGCCATCTGGCTCGACATGCGGCCAAAGCGGGTGCCCGTGCCGACGATGATGGCATCATAATCCTTGAGTTCTTCGATGGTTGCTACTGGCGCCGTCTGATCGAGTTTGAAATGCGCAGCCTGTGCAACTTCCAGCGGCGCGGTTTCGGGCACGCGTTTCACGTCGACGCTCGCGCCGGCTTCGCGGGCACCATCGGCAATGGCATTCGCCATGGTCTCGATGTGGCCATAGCTTGAATAATAGAGGATCAGGACTTTCGGCATGGATAGTTCCTTCTTGTTTTGGGAAAGGGGTGGAAGCGGGCAGGGTCGCGCCCGCTTCCGGGGGGAGAGAGGTTTAGTCGGAGTCTACGAGGACGATTTCGCTATCCTCGACGGCGGTGATGGTGATGGTTCCTGCTGTGATCGCCACACCGTCCCGTGCGTTGGCACGCTGGCCGTCAACCTCGATCACACCAGTTGCCGGAACCATATAGGCATAGCGGCGATCACCAACCTGATAGGACAGGCTTTCACCAGCCTTTAGCGTCGCGCCGAGCACGCGGGCATCGGTGCGGATGGGAAGAGCTTCCTTGTCTTCGTCGAAGCCGCTGGCAAGCACCTGCCATGCGCCGGAGCGATCGCTTTTGGGGAATGGCTTGGTGCCCCAGCTCGGCGCGCCGCCTGTCCGTTTGGGAACGATCCAGATCTGGAACAAGGTGGTCGCTTCATCCTCCAGATTATACTCGGCATGGCGGATGCCGGTGCCGGCGCTCATCACCTGCACATCGCCCGCCGCAGTGCGGCCCTTGTTGCCTAGGCTATCCTGGTGGGTGATCGCACCAGTGCGGATATAGGTGATGATTTCCATGTCCGAATGCGGATGCGGGGGGAAACCGGTTTGCGGCTGGATGATGTCGTCGTTCCAGACACGAAGGCTGCCCCAATTCATCCGGTTAGGATCGTAATAGTTGGCGAATGAAAAATGGTGGTGCGCATCCAGCCAGCCATGATTGGCCCCGCCGAGGCTAGCGAAGGGACGGATTTCCACCTTTGCTTTGCTGTCGATCATCGGAATGCTCCTGATTTGCGTGTTGCCGCCAAGATAAGCAGCCGAATGAGGATTGAAATAGAAACATTGGAAACCTATTGTTTCCATTTATGCGCTTACCCGATTATGAAGCATGGTCGATTTTCGCGGCCGTTGCCACCGAAGGTGGCTTCTCCCGCGCGGCGGAATTGCTCGGCCTTTCAAAGGCAACGGTTTCAAAGGCCGTCTCTCGTCTCGAGGCACAGGTGGGGGCGCCGTTGTTCCACCGCACCTCGCGTCGGCTGGTGCTGAGCGAGAGCGGCACCGCCTTGCTCGAACAGGCGAAGGCTATTGTGGCGGCAGGTGAAGCCGCCGAAGAGGCCGCACGCGATGAAGCCAGCGAACCCGTTGGCCAAATCCGGCTCGCCGCCCCGATGAGCTATGGCATCAGCCGCGTCGCGCCCCTGCTATCCGAATTTCTGTGCAGCCATCGGGGCATCAGCATCGACATGCATTTGAGCGATGCGCGGGTAGACCTGATCGGAGAGCGTTTCGACCTTGCGTTGCGCATCGGCGCGCTGCCTGACAGTTCGTTGCGCGCGCGGCGGTTGCGCGGCGTGAAAAGCTATGTGCTTGCAAGCCCGGATTACCTTGCCGAAAATGGCGAGCCGCGCCATCCGGCGCAATTGGGGGAACATCGCTGCCTAAGCTACTCGCTATCCTCCAACCCCGAAAGCTGGCGCTTCACCGGCCCGGATGGAAGCGAGGCCGTGGTGCGGCTTTCTGGACCATTGCGGGTAAACAATGGCGAGGCTATGCTGCCCGCGCTTTGCGCAGGTCTGGGCATCGGGACCCTGCCCGATTTCATCTGCGAAAAGGAAATTGCGGCGGGCCGCCTGATACCCATTCTCAGCGAATGGAAAACTCCACCGATTGCGATCCATATCGTCACGCCGCCCGGAAGCTTTCGCCCACGGCGGGTAACGGCATTGATCGAATTCCTGGCGGAGAAGCTATCGACGGCTTAGGAAACTGCGGGCTCCAACAGCCGCAGCGTTCCTGCATCGGCATCAATCTCTGCCATCACACCCTGAGGGATAGTGAACTGGTCAGAGATATGGCCAAACCAGGCCCCTTCGAATGCCGGAATACCGAGCGGTTCGAAATGCTGGCGCAGGATCGAATTGAGCGTGAAGCCGCCGCTCGGCCCGCTGCCATCGGGATCGCGGCAATTGGTGCACTGGCCGAATACAACCCCGGCTAGTCCCTTTAGGACGCCTGCCTGCCCCAACTGGGTCAGCATGCGATCAATTCGATATTCCGCCTCGTCGATATCCTCAAGAAACAGGATCGCCCCGGTGAAATCGGGGAGGTAGGGCGTACCGGCAAGCGCGGTCAGCACCGTCAGATTGCCGCCAAGCAACTGACCCTGCGCCTTTCCGCCCCGTATCTTGATCGTCCGCCAGCGCCGCTGGACCAAACGGTCCTCGCTCGCCTTCGGATTTTCAAACAGCGGGGTCGCCGCATCAAATGCGATCCGCTTAAAGCTTTCAACCGAGGCCTTGCCCCATGCGCTGCTGGCATTGGGCCCGTGCAGCGTCACTGCCCCGCCCTTGGCCGCTATCGCCATATGGAGCGCGGTGATATCGCTGTAGCCGATCAGGAATTTGGGATTCGCACGCACCACATCCCAATCGATGAACGGCAAGGCACGGGCCGATCCCCATCCGCCACGCACCGCGAAAATCGCTTTGACATCCTTGTCGGCAAACATCGCGGTGACATCTGCCCCGCGCTCCTTATCCTGCCCTGCAAGATAGCCATAGCGCTTGAAAAGGTTGGGCGCGCGCTTGGGCACCAGCCCCATTGCGCGGATCGCCTCTTCCACCAGCACCAGATCGAATGGATCATCGCTGGCCGAGGCGGGCTCGATCAGCCCGATCGTGTCACCCGGCTTGATACGTGGTGGCTTGATGCGCTTGCCGCTGGGAACAGCAGCAGCCGCTCCGGTGAAAGCAGGCAGGGCCGGCGACGCCATCAGCGCCGCCAGCCCCGTCATGATCATTCGACGCGAGGGCGTCAGAACTTTGCCTCGATTGCGAGCGTGAACGAACGACCACGCGGATCCGCTACGCGCGGTTCCCAGCTTGAGCCTGCGCCGCTGTTGCTATCATAGGTGATTGCAAAGGGCGGATCGGTGTCGAAGACATTCTTGATGCCGCCAGTCAGCTTGAAACGCTCGTCAAAGGCGTAGCTCGCCGACATGTTGTAGATCACATAGTTCTTCACACGCGGGTTGAAATCCGGGCGCGCAGTCGAACCCGGAATGGCCGTATTGTTCTTATACCCGTTGCGGAAGATCTGAGACAGGGTGAGGGTGAAGTCATCCAGCGTATAGTTGATATACGCATTGTGCTTCCACTTCAGGCCCAGATCACCCGCGTAGGTGAACACGCCGAGCAGGCTGGGTCCGTAGGGCGATGAAGGCAGGAACTTCTCCTTCTTCTTGAGAAGATAGGTGCCGTCCATACCGGCATTGATTTCGCCACCAAGCGCGTCGAACCCGGCACGTAGCGAAACCTCCAGACCCTGCGTACGGCGCGAACCGATATTGTCGGCGCGCAGATCAAGCAGCGTAATGATTCCGTTGGTGCGGATCACCCGATCGGGGAAATCTGCGATATTGTCGAGCAATTGGCGAATGGTCAGTGCACCGATAGTGTCATCGACAGCAATCGACCAGAAGTCGACCGAAGCGCTGATCCGCGACGTCGGCTGGATGACTACGCCCACCGAATATTGCTCTGAAGTTTCAGGGCCGAGGTTCAGGTTACCACCGCTCAACGAGTCTGGGGTGATCGCATTACAACCCGGTGTCACATTGATGACTCCGCCTGCCGGGCAGGTGGTGGGATCGGTCAAGGTGTTGCCCGGGTTTGGCGATTGGGTGACGCCGTTGAAAATCTGGTTGAATGCGGGAACGCGGAATCCGGTGTTGTAAGAACCGCGGAACATCAACCAGTCGGCCGGACGGAATTTGGCAGAAATCTTAGGATTAACCGTTGTGCCAAAGCCGGTGTAATCATCCAGTCGAACCGCGCCGGTAACTTCGAGCATATCGAAGATCGGCAGCAACACTTCGCCATAAAGCGCCTTCACCGTGCGATTCTTGGGCGTGAGCGCGTTCACATTGTCAAACGCGACGTTGAAGATATCGGGTTGGCCTGTGACTGCCGCCGGAGAACCATTGAAACTGTAAGTTTCCTTGCGATAGTCAGCGCCAAGGGCAACCTGGACTGCACCGCCCGGCAGATCGAACAGCGATCCGGAAATCGATGCGTCGAACTGCTTCACTTCATACTTACCGCCGTAAAGCGTGGTACCCTCAGCCGAAATCGCATCAAGTGCGGCCAAAGCTGCGTCCGTCTGCGCCACCGAGAATGGGTTCAAAATACCGCTATTGAGCAAACCAACGATGCCCGGCGCGGTTGCCCCCGGCGCAATGGGTGCGCGCGGGTCAAGACCACCCGATACCGCTCCCGGCACGCCCGAAGCAGCTGCCGATGCTGAGTTAGCGAACACACCACGATAATGATAGCCGGTGCCCAGAACGGATTTGGACTCGCTCTTTGCGTATGATCCGCCCGCACGATAATCCCATCCGGCGAACAGCGGCCCTTCAATGTTCAAGCCTGCACGCAACGTCTTAGTGTTGGTTTCATATTCGCGCGGGCCGCACGCGATACAACGCCAGCGATAGGCAATCGGCTTGCCATAATTGGCAGCCACTGCCGGGAACACCGCTACCAGCCTGTTATAGATATCATTATAGGTCGAGGCTGTGGTTGCATTCAGGGGATAATAGAGCGGCAGGGTCGAGTTGTTGCCCGAATATTGGTTGTTCGAGAAACGCTTGGACGAATCTGCATCCGAACCTGTCACCTCTGCCGAAATCCGGTGCTCGCCCAGCGCGAAGGTCGCTTTGCCGTAATAGGTCAGCGTTTCAAGTGGCTGCTGCAAAGTAGCTGCACGACCAGTATCCCATGCGCAAGCATAGCGCGCACCCGGAATAGCCCAAAGGACCTGGTCGTAAGCCATGCCTCCATCCATGGTTTCACAACCAGCGCCGCCCGGAAGGTCGAGAATGTTGATACCGCCGCTAGCAGCAGTTGTGGCGCCGGCTTCGATCAGCGAAACACCACTGAGTAGCGATCCGGTCGGAGCGAAGATCGAGTTCGCTGTAATCGGGAACATCGTCGCGATAGGTGTGCCGCGCGTATCTACAGAAAGACCACGATTGGGCTGGTTGCCGTTCACGAAATCCCGGTCTTTGCCGTAAAGCACGCCATTCCAGCTCTTGCTGACAGCGGCCATCACGTTGAAGCCATCTTCGTCAATATCGCCATAGCCCACGGTGCCAGAGAGGCGGTAGATCGGGCTATCGCCGGCCTCGGTGATGTCTACAAAACCATTCAGCGCCAGACCCTGGAAGTTCGATTTGGTGATGAAGTTGATAACACCGCCGATCGCGTCGGTGCCGTAAATGGCCGAAGCGCCGTCTTTCAGGACTTCGATACGTTCAATTGCCGCGAATGGAATCTGGTTTACGTCAACCGCCGATCCCTGAAGCCCGTGCGCAGCGACACGGCGACCGTTGAGCAACACCAGAGTTGAGGCCGAACCCTGGCCACGCAGGTTTGCGGCGGACAGGCCATTGGTTCCGCGCTGCGCACCCGAAACCACGTCAGAGTTTGAAGCAAGATTGTCGGCACCGTTGCCGTTGCTGGTGAGGTAGGAAATCAACTGCTCCGGGCTGTTGATGCCTTCGCGCGTGATGTCATCGGGCGTAATGACGGTCAGCGGCAGCGAGCTGTCATTGGGGTCGCGCTTGATGCGCGAACCGGTAACAACAATCGCCTGTTCGGTTGTCGCAGTTTCCGCGCCTTGCGGGGCATTCGCATCCTGCGCCGCAACCGGTACAGCGAGACTCGCTGCTGTCAGATACAATGCCAGCTTGTGCAATTTCATGAGTAAGCCCTCCAACTGGTGCCGTCCCGCTTTGCGGTGATGGCAAATCAAAAACCCTGTGAATTAAGGCTAGCAACGCTCTTCAGGGATGGCAAACGCCAATTTGAACCAACTTTCAGGTGATTTTACCGCTGCACGCAAAAAATTTTCTTGGCTGGTTCGTGACTCCAAAACCCTAGGATTTGAGTCACTTTTGCCCGATCCGACTCCCCGCGACTCGTGGATTCCTGCGCGTTAACGCGAAATTAACCTTTTCAGTTCATCTCCCTTATGGTTAATAACTGTCGATGGCTGCGTCGCCGCTTCGGGCGGCAAAGCTATCGGGGGTTGCAAAAGCAAAGAGGGGCCAGCCGCATGCGCGTGTTGCTGATTGAAGACGAACCGACTACCGCGAAAGCCATCGAAATGATGCTCGCGACCGAGGGCTTTAACGTCTATTCGACCGACCTGGGTGAGGAAGGCCTCGATCTGGGTAAGCTGTACGATTACGATATTATCCTTCTCGACCTCAACCTGCCCGATATGCATGGTTATGATGTCTTGAAGAAACTGCGCGTCGCCAAGGTGCAGACGCCGGTCCTCATTCTTTCGGGCATTTCGGAAATGGACAGCAAGGTGCGCTCGTTCGGCTTTGGCGCCGACGATTATGTCACCAAGCCGTTCCATCGCGAAGAGCTGGTCGCCCGTATCCATGCCGTTGTGCGCCGTTCGAAGGGCCACAGCCAGTCGGTCATCCGCACCGGCAAGCTTTCGGTCAACCTTGATGCCAAGACGGTCGAAGTCGATGGAGCCCGCGTGCACCTGACCGGCAAGGAATATGCGATGCTTGAGCTGCTTTCGTTGCGCAAGGGCACCACGCTGACCAAGGAAATGTTCCTGAACCACCTTTATGGCGGCATGGACGAACC
>JALREL010000226.1 GCA_023262005.1 Sphingorhabdus sp.
GGTTCAGGCCCTGGCCGGCAATCGGGTGCATCCCGTGCGCCGCATCGCCAACCAGCACCATGCGGGTGTCGGTGATGCGGTTGGCATGCTGGAAATTGAGCGGGTAGCCCATGACCGGCGCGTTCATCTCGATGGCGCCGAGCAGCCCGCCCATCGCCTTCTCAATTTCATGTGCCATGCCGCGCGGTGAAAGCTTGCGATACACGCCAGCCTCTGCGCGCGGTACCGACCAGACGATCGCCGAACGGTGCCGTCCCTTTTCGTCGTCGAGCATCGGCAGGATCGCAAACGGGCCGGAAGGGTAGAAAATCTCATAGGCAACGCTGCGGTGCGGCTTTTCATGGAAAATCGCCGTGACCATTGCCTCATGGGCATAGTCCCATTCGGTAAGGCGGATTCCCGCTGCATCGCGCGACGCGCTCTTGCGCCCTTCGGCGACCACGAGCAGCGAACCCGTCAAGACATCGCCATTTTTGAGTTCGACGCGAACTCCAGCATCATCAGCCTTGGAACGCGCAATTTCGGCGGGCATGTGCAGCGTGATTTCGGGCCTAGCCATGGCGCTTTCGTAAAGAGCCCGACGGATAAGCTGGTTTTCGAACATCTGCCCCAAATAGCCATCGCCTTCTTCCGGCACGAAATCGAGCGCGCCGGGTTTGAGGCCGTCGCTGACCCAAATCTGCTCGATCGGGCAACCTTTGCCGGCAAGTGCGGGACCGAGGCCGATCGCTTCGAACAATTTCATGCTCGAACTGGAAATGGCGGATACGCGGCCATCGAAATGCGGCGCCAGCATGGCCGCCTGATCGGCCCGGTCGATGACATGGCAGGTGACGCCATGCACCGCAAATGCAAGCGCCTGGGCAAGGCCGTTCAGCCCGCCACCAATGATGACAATGTCGGCAAATTGTGTCTTGGACATGGGAATCGCTTAGGCCGGTTTTCGATGGCTGAAAAGGTTAGAAAATCTGCGGACTCTTGACGCCGAGTCCCGCCTCCGCGAAAAGGTGCTGGTTTCAATCAAAAGGCGTTCAAAACAGGTCATGGCATCGCGCTCCCCCAAAACTTCGGTTGCCAATTGGCGCCAGATGATGCGCCAGTCGTTGCTGCGTAGCGGCGCATTAATTGGTGCGGGTGCTGTCGGGCTGTTTGCAGCCTTTTATGCGATTGCGATCCTCAGCTACTCGCCAGCGGACAATGCATTCAACAGCGCGGCTGAGGGTGTCACCGACAACTGGATGGGGCAAAGCGGGGCCTATATCGCCGATGCCTCGCTGTTCCTTTTCGGCCTGCCCGCCATACTGCTTTTCCCGCTGCTGCTAGTCTATGCCCGCCGGTTGTGGCGCGATGTGCCGCAGCCGCGCTGGAAACGGCAATTGGTCCTTTGCCTGTTGGGTATGTTGCTGATCGGTTTCGGTTTGGCACATTGGCAACATGGCAGCGATATCGGCTTACCTGCAGGCTGGGGCGGTACCCCTGCCTTGCTGCTCGACGGGGCCTATGGCGCACTGATCGCCAAGCTGGGCGAAGGCTGGAGCACGCTTGCGCGCTGGGTTGCCATACTTGCGTCGGTTGTCGGTGGAATCAGCCTAGTTACCCGTTCGCTCGAACTCGAACGACCGCTTTTCTCTATTCCTTCGATTCCCAAGCCGTCACTTGGTGGCGCGTCGGAAAAACTGTCAGCCGATCCGGCGATGCCTGATCGTGAGCCGGAATTTGTTGCCGACCCCGTGCCGCGCAAACCGGTTGAAAAGGAACCGCGTCGCGCCCCTGAAATCGCCGAGCGTCAATTGCCGCCGAAGAAAGCAAGCTTCAGCACCGGTGCCAAACAGGGCGATTTCTTTGGCAATTATGCGCTGCCGTCGATCGACCTGCTCGATACCCCGCCGCCCTCGACTGCGCCCAAGCTCGACAAGGCCGCGCTCGAATCAAATGCGCGGTTGCTCGAATCGGTCCTCGATGACTTTAAGGTGCAGGGTGAAATCGTTGCCGTCCGTCCCGGCCCAGTCGTCACCATGTACGAGCTGGAGCCTGCACCGGGCGTGCGGGCGCAGCGAGTCGTACAGCTGGCGGAGGATATTGCGCGCAACATGTCCGCCTTGTCGGCGCGCGTTTCAACCGTGCCCGGCCGCACTGTCATTGGTATCGAGCTGCCGAACAACAACCGCGAAGCAGTGATGCTACAGGAAATGATCGCCTCTTCGGCCTTTGCCGACCAGAAGGGGCAGTTGCCGATCATCCTGGGCAAGAATATATCTGGCGATCCGGTGGTGGCGGACCTCCAGCCGATGCCGCACTTGCTGGTTGCCGGTACCACCGGCTCGGGTAAGTCGGTTGGTCTCAATTGCATGATCCTGTCGCTGCTCTACCGGCTCACGCCTGATCAGTGCCGGATGATCATGATCGACCCCAAGATGCTCGAGCTCAGCATCTATGACGATATCCCGCATTTGCTTGCGCCCGTCGTAACCGAGCCAGCCAAGGCGATCCGTGCGCTCAAATGGGCGGTTGAGCAAATGGAAGACCGTTACCGGATGATGTCTTCGGTCGGCGTGCGTAACCTGCAGGGCTTCAATGAAAAGATCCTCGCCGCCAAGGCCAAGGGCCAGCCCCTGGGGCACAAGATCCAGGTCGGCTATGATCCGATGACAGGCTTGCCGCAGTATGAAGAGCAGCAGCATGATTACCAGCCGCTGCCGCAAATCGTGGTGGTGGTCGACGAGTTGGCCGACCTGATGATGACTGCGGGCAAGGAAGTCGAATTCCTGATCCAGCGCCTCGCGCAAAAGGCGCGCGCGGCGGGTATCCACCTGATCATGGCAACGCAGCGCCCGTCGGTCGATGTCATCACCGGGGTTATCAAGGCAAACCTACCAACGCGCATCAGTTTCCATGTCACTTCAAAGATCGACAGCCGCACGATCCTGGGAGAGCAGGGCGCCGAACAGCTACTGGGCAAGGGCGACATGCTCTATATGGCGGGCGGGCGTGGGTTGACGCGTATCCATGGGCCGTTTGTTTCCGACGAAGAAGTTCGCAAGGTTGCCGATCACTGGCGCGGGCAGGGTGAGCCAGATTATATCCAGTCGGTCACCGAGGAGCCCGAAGATGGCGGGTTCGCGCTCGATGGCTTAGGCGATGATGACAGCCCTGAAGATGCGATGTACCGCAAGGCGTGCCAGATTGTCTTCGAAAGCCAGAAGGCCTCGACGAGCTGGATCCAGCGCCAGTTGCGCATCGGCTATAACAGCGCTGCCCGCTTGATCGATCGCATGGAAGAGGATGGCTATATCAGCGCGCCCAACCATATCGGTCGCCGCGAAGTCTTGCGCGATCGTAATGGTGAGCCGATCTGACATTCAGATGCGGTTCAAAGCCTGTCCGCTAGGCGGTGCGGCCAAAGCCAAGGAAAAATCATGACACTGAAACTCTCCCGAATTCTGCTTGTGCCCGCAATCATGGCTTCCGCCGCGAGTGCCCCTGCGCAGCAATCGAACGACCTCTCGCAGGTGGTTGGCCATATGCAAGCGGTGACCACGATGAGCGCGACTTTCACCCAGACTGATCGCAATGGACAGAGCCTTTCCGGTAAGCTGCTGTTGAAGCGGCCGGGACATGTGAAGTTCGAATATCAGAAGGGCGTTCCGTTGCTGATTGTTGCAGATGGCAAGGCACTGACTCTGGTCGATTATGAAGTGAAGCAGGTGCAGCGCTGGCCCATCCGCAACAGCCCTCTTGCCGCGTTGCTCGACCCCGGCAAGGATCTGGCCCGCTTTGGCAAGCGTGTGCCAACGACCAACCCCAATGTGATCAGCGTTGAAGTGCGTGATCCGAAGCGGCCTGAATATGGCACGATGACCATGATCTTTGTGAAACAGGGCGGCGCGCCCGGTGGACTGACGCTGAACGGATGGGTCGCGCTCGATTCTAAAAACAACCGCACAACCGTGCGACTCGACAATGTGAAATTCAACCAGCCGATTGCGCAGTCGAACTTCACTTGGCGCGACCCGCGGCCACGCCGGAAGAGCTGATTGCAACTCATCGGTGAGTCGAGCCCATGAGCCGACCAGCCGATAAACTGAACAGCTCTGTTCATGTTGCTGACAGGAAAATCGCCCTAGATTGAATACATCGAAGGATAGATGGCTGCGCGGTTTTCCCCCTGTTGCCCGTGGCACCAAAATCTCCCTTCGGTTTCAGCGTGACGAACGCAAGCTCGACCCCCATCCCAAATGCCCCCGGGATGGGGGTTTTGCTTTTTCGCAAACCCCCCTTGCCGAGCGCGGGACCCGCCCCTAAGCAGCCGCCATGGCAACCACCCTTCGTATCGCTTCGTGGAATATCAATTCGGTCCGTGCCCGCATCGACATTGTCGAGCGCTTCCTTCGTGAAGAAGCCCCCGACATATTGTGCCTGCAGGAAACAAAGGTCGCCGATCCCCTGTTTCCCGAAGGGCCGTTTCGCCAGCTTGGCTATAACCATATCGTCATCAACGGGCAGCCGATGCACCATGGCGTCGCGATCCTCAGCAAGGTTCCGCTTGCCAACCGGCAGGCACACGACTGGCAGGCCAACGGCGAGGCCCGCCATGTTGGCGTTGAGCTGCGTGGAGGCGTGCGGCTTGAAAATGTTTATGTGCCGGCAGGTGGCGATATTCCGGATCGCAACGAGAATGTGAAATTCGGCCAGAAACTCGATTTCCTGGCCCGGATGACCGAATGGTCGGGCAGCCTTTCGGCTCCAACCATCCTGACCGGCGACTTCAACGTCGCCCCGCTTGAAACCGATGTGTGGAGCCACAAGCAACTATTGAACGTCGTCAGCCATACACCGATCGAGGTGGAGGCGCTGGGCGGATTGCAAGCGGCGGGTAAATGGGTCGATCTCGCCCGCGAGTTCGTTCCGCCGCAGGAAAAACTCTACACCTGGTGGAGCTATCGCGCACAGGATTGGGAGACTTCGGATCGCGGCCGCCGCCTCGATCACATGTGGGTTACCCCTGACCTCAAGGACAAGGCAGTCGGCCACAAGACGCACAAACCCTGTCGGGGTTGGGGCAAGCCTTCAGACCATGTCCCTATCGTCACGGAGTTTCGCATTTGAGCGATTTGGCCGCCAAGAATGCGGCACGCGCGATTGATGCCTTGCGGCGCGGCTGGCCGGTGCATGTCGGCAAGGGCACCTGCATGACGCTGGTGGCCATCGAAACCGGATCAGCGGCAGAACTTTTCAGCGAAGGCAAGGTAAAGGGGATATTGCTGTCGGCGGCGCGGGCAGCGACGCTGAAACTGGCCAACCAGTTCGCCGCCGCCGATACGCAACTGCCGGTACTGATCGCCGCGCCATCCGACCTTGATGCCACTTTGGCATTGGCCATTGCCGATCCTTCGCTCGATTTGCGCTATCCGTACAAAGGACCTTTCGCAGCGCTGCCGCTTGAACATGCCGAGGCCGCGGTTGCAGCTATGGAACTCGCACGCGAAGCCGGGCTTTTACCCGCCTTTCTGCTTGTCGATACAGCCGCGGAGGCGACGCTTGTTCCGGACGAGCTGTCCGCTTTCCAGGATGCCGGCGCGCTTCGCATCGCGGCGCGCGCGCGTCTGCCTGTATCGGCGGCCGAAG
>JALREL010000066.1 GCA_023262005.1 Sphingorhabdus sp.
CACCCAGCATGAACAGGCCGAACCGGGCAAAGTCCCGCGTAGATGCCTGGACGCAGCAACCGCTGATTTCATGGCCGGTAGAACCCAGCAACCAGCTTGCATCCTGCTCCATGCCGAACGGTGCCCAAACGCGCGCCGACAGATAATCAGACAATGTCTTGCCTGTTGCCCGGCTAACCAAAACCCCGATCAGGTTGGTCTCGCCGGTTTTGTAGACCCATTTGGTGCCTGCTGGAGCTTCGCGCGGAAGCTTGCGCATATAGCTGACGGTCACGTCAACGCCGGGTTCAGCCTTATGCTCATTGAAACGGGCAACATCGGAATTTGGATCTTCATAATCCTCGTTCCATTTGACACCCGACGTCATGGTCAACAGCTGAGCGATGGTGACGTCGTCGTAAGCCGAGCCCTTCATCTCCGTGAGATATTGCGAGACCTTGTCATCAAGGCTGCCGATATAGCCATCCTTGATTGCGACGCCGACCATTGTCGATGTGAAGGACTTGGCGACCGAAAAGCTGGTCCATTTTCCGTTGGCGTCAAAATCGAGACCATATTTTTCCAGCCGGATCTTGCCATCCTGCACAATGACCAGCCCGGCCGTGCGCTGCGCCTTCATATAGGCATCCACGTCGGTATCGAGTTTGAGATCAGCCCCTTTGGGCATCGGATAGACCCAATCCCCCGTCCGGATCACATTTGCCTGCGCAAGCACCGGAAGGCGATCCATCGCCCGGAATGCCGCATCGCGTTCGGGAATTGTCCAGAACAGTACATTGCGGTTGGTCGGCAGATTTGCCGCCAGCGCCCGCATATCCTTGTCGATGGCCAGCCAGCCTATTCCCAACACAGCTGCCGCCACGACCAAAAGGCCGATGAGCCACTTCTTCATAAACCCAAACTCCCCACCTGCATTTTTCACAGCTATTTTTTTACGAGCGTGACCTGCGCTACATTGATTCCGCCTCCACGGAACCCTCCCTCGCAATACATGAGGTAAAAGCGCCAAAGCGCAATGAATTTTTCGTCAAATCCGGCGGGCAACCTGCCTTCCGTAACGGCAAGGTCAAAGCGTTCGCGCCACTGCTTCAGCGTTTCGGCATAGTGGATGCCAAAATCGACCTGGTCCCCCCACGCGAGTCCCCGCTCATCGGCAAGGGCACGGAACCGGCTTTCAGAAAGCAGCATGCCGCCGGGAAAGATATATCGCTGGATGAAATCCTGCCCGTCGGCATATTGTTCGAAGATATCATCCTCTATGCGGATATATTGCAATGCTGCGCGCCCGCCCGGCTTCAGGCAGCGCGCGATGCAATCCAAATAGGCAGGCCAATATTCCTGCCCAACAGCCTCGACCATTTCGACGCTGGCAATGGCATCATATTCACAAAGCACATCGCGATAATCGGTCAGGGTGATGGTCCAGCCCGATTTCCCCTCGAGCCTTGCTTCGGCAAAACCAATCTGTTCGGGCGAAAGGCTGATGCCATGATACGCAATCGCAGCTTTTTCCAGCGCCGCTTCGGCAAGGCCGCCCCAGCCACACCCGATCTCGAGCAGGCTGTCGCTCGCTTTCAAATCCAGCCGATCAAGTATCAGCCCAATCTTGCGCCGCTGTGCAGATTCCAGCGGCTCGTCCGGCGGGAGTTTTTCGAAAACCGCGCTCGAATAGGTCATCGTGCGATCGAGCCATGCCGCGTAGAAATCATTTCCAAGGTCGTAATGCGCCTCGATATTCCCGCGCGCATGGGTCGGGGTGTTGCGCCGCATCCACTGCGCGATGCGGCCTGCAATGCGAGCAATACCCGACGCTCGCCCGACACTTCCCAGCGAAACGCGGTTGCGCATGAAAAGGTCGAATATCGGTACAAGGTCGGGGCTATCCCATTCCCCGGCCGTCCAACCTTCGTACCAGCCGATCGAACCGCCCCGCACAAGGCGAAGCAATGCATTCCATTTGCGGATGTTGACTTGCGCAGTGGGCCCCTCGCCCCGCGCACCCAATGTTCGCACACTGCCATCGGGCAAATTCCCGATGATCCTGCCATAATCCAATCCCTGATCGATGCGGTCGAGAATGGCATGGAAAAAGCGCGAACTGGCGCGGCCATGCAAAACAGCAAAAAGGCCGCCACCCGAACCCGGCAGGCTAGGCTGCTGGACGAGGTGGCGGCCCCTTTGATGTTCTGGCGCGTTCATCGCGCCAGTTTATGCCCGGTTTACTTCTTCTTCAACTCATCGCGGATTTCAGCGAGCAGATCGACTGCGGTCGGCCCGGTGGCTGCCGGTGGCGGCGGCATGATCTTGTTCGCTTGCCGCACGATCAGGAAGATGACGAACGCCAGGATCAGGAAATTGATGATCGCCGTTATGAAGCTACCCCAGGCGAGGACATTCGCACCCGCCGCCTTTGCAGCAGCAAGCGACATGCCGGCCTGTACCTTTTCGGCGCCGCCGAGCACGATATACTTCGCCGAAAAGTCCGTCCCGCCGCCCGTAATCAGCGATATGAACGGCATGATCAGGTCGTCGGTCAGCGACGTCACGATTTTGCCAAACGCCGCGCCGATAATTACACCGACCGCAAGGTCGAGCACATTACCACGTGCTATGAAAGCTTTGAATTCACTCAACATCTACTGTCTCCCCATTATCTGCCAAGGGTATGGGGATGCTAGCCGAAATGCGAAAGCTGTCGAGTAAATCATTGAAACAATGTGACCGCTGACCTATGTAGATAACACACATTGCTTCCGGGGAAGGAGTTACCCTCATGCGTTCCGATCTTGCCAAATTCCTACTGGTGCCCGTTGCGGCGGTTTCGCTTGCCAGTTGTGGTATCAACAGCGTCCCGACAGCCGAGGAAAATGCAAAGGCCAAATGGGCCGATGTACAAGCTGCATTTCAGGAACGTGCAAACCTGATCCCCAATCTTGCCGAAGTGGTAAAGGGCGCGGCGGCGCAGGAAAACAAGACACTGACCGAGGTGATAGAGGCGCGCGCAAAGGCCACTTCAGTAACGTTGGCGCCGGGCGACTTGAGCGATCCAACAAAAATGGCCGCGTTCCAATCAGCGCAAAACAATCTTTCCGGCACCTTGTCGCGCCTGCTCGTTTCGGTGGAGCAATATCCGCAACTGAAAAGCCAGGAAGGTTTCCTCCGCCTGCAA
>JALREL010000127.1 GCA_023262005.1 Sphingorhabdus sp.
AACCCCGCGCCCCGGACAACAAAAAGCCCGGAAAAATCCGGGCCCTTTGGTCTTCTTGCCTGCTTGGAAGCAGTAATGGTGCCCAGAAGAGGACTCGAACCTCCACGCCCTTGCGAGCGCCAGCACCTGAAGCTGGTGCGTCTACCAATTCCGCCATCTGGGCACGGGATGCTGGGGACAAGAGCGTTCCCGCATCGGGTAGGCGGGCTCCTTTAAGGCTTGGTGCGGCTTTGTCAACGCCTGCGCTGGGGTGATGGCTAAAAAAGTCGAACTGCCCGTAACAGGCAAAATACTGTACTGGCGTCTCGCCACGCCATGTGGCAATTTCACAGCCTCATAAGGGTCGCACACCCTTGCGCGAAAAGCCAAAAGACTGTCGCGCGAGCCTTAATCTTTCGAGAGGGAGAAGGCATATGAACAAGTCGACAATCCTGTTGCTGCTCGCAACCGGCGCCGCAGCACTTACCAGCGCCAGCGTAGCCCAAACCGACAAGATGGCCCCGATCGGGCGCGGCGAAGCCACCATTTATAGAGATCCGGGGTTCCAGGGGCCGGCGGTCTTCGTGGGCGAAGCCAAATCCAACCTTGAATTGCGCTGGTCGGTGCGGTCGATCCGCGTACGATCGGGCACTTGGGAATTGTGCGCCCGTAGCCGTTTCCGCGCGCCATGCATTACCGTATCGGCGGACGAGCCCGACATCCGCCGATTTGCTCCGCAAATGTACATGGTCCAGTCGATGCGCCCCTTGGGCTATGCGCCGCCCGCCATCATCCACCCGCCTGCAGGCACATCGTTGCGCGGAATGGCCGCTGAATTCTTCCCCGCACCGGGCGGGCGCGATGGACGCCGGCTGCTATCTTGCGAAAATGGAGGGGCGACTTCCAGTTGCGCAGCCGCCACGGCAGACCGTTTCTGCAAATCGATGGGCTGGAGCGGATCGGCAAGCCAGCGGCAGGAGACCGTGAATGGACGCGTCTATCTGGCAGACGTGCTTTGCACCCGCACCGGATATTGAGGCAATGCGGAAATTGGCAACGATAGCGGCGACCACCATTGGTGTGGTCGCCTTCGCCCCTGCCGCTTTCGGTGCAACGCCGGCAAGCTGGATGCAGGTTGACAAGGCATCGCAAGCCGCATGCCTGAAGGCAGCAGGGCTTAACGATGCAGTCACGGGCCCGCCCATCCGCTATTCGGACAGGCTGTTGATCGACGCGCGTGTCGTGAGCGGCACCTGGCCGCAACCGCATATGAAGGGGGCGAAGGCAGAAATGCTGTGCCTGTATCACCGGCGAACCAAGCGGGTTGAGGTACAGGAAATCGGCCATCCTCTTCCGCAGGAGCCAACCGTCGCCATCAAGGATATCTGGTGGAAAGCGGTCAGCATCGGCGGAAAACCCGTCATCAGCGGCAGCGAAGTGACACTTTCGCTTGGTTCAGATGGCAAGGTTGGCGGCAAATCAGGATGCAATGGCTATGGCGCCAGCTACCAGCTCGATGGTGTACAATTGAAGGTCTATCCGCCGATGATAACGACCAAGATGGCCTGCGCGCCGGCTTTGATGACGCAAGAGCAGGCGTATCAGGACCTGCTGGGCAAGGCGATGACGGCGAAGGTTGGAAATGATGGCCGGCTGTCCATAACCACGGCAAGCGGCCAGACCATCCGCTTCATCAGGAAATAGGGGGAGAGGGAGTACCCTCCCCCCTTGAATCCTGACCGCGCCTCGTGCAAAGCGCTGCCCATCAATTCTCCCCCCAATATAAGCAAATGGGCAGGCAATGAGCGAACTCAACGGTAAATTGGTCACCGTCTTTGGTGGCGGCGGTTTTGTCGGGCGTTATGTGGTGCAGGCGCTATGCGCTGCCGGTGCGCGGGTGCGCGTCGCGGTGCGCCATACGCGCACCGCAGAGCATGTGAAGCCGCTTGGCAATCTTGGCCAGGTTTCGCTATGCGCCGCCGATGTGACCAAGCCAGCGACGGTCGCCAACGCCCTGATCGGTGCGGATATGGCGGTGAACCTTGTTGGCAGCTTCGACAATCTGGATGCGATCCAGCGCCAGGGCGCCGCGAATGTCGCCGAAGCTGCAGCCGCAGCCGGATTGTCCGCGTTGGTGCATATGTCGGCCATCGGCGCGGATGCGAACAGTGCCGCTGAATATGGACGCAGCAAGGCAGGCGGTGAGGCTGCGGTGCGCGCTGCTTTCCCTACCGCGACTATCTTGCGCCCCTCGATCATATTCGGCCGTGAGGACCAGTTCATCAACCGCTTTGCCGGCCTGATACGCATGCTGCCGGTTGTACCCGTGATCGGCGCGGATACCAGGTTCCAGCCGGTGTTCGTTGGCGATGTCGCGCGCGCGGTGGTTGCCGCGTTGCAAGGTACAGGTGGTGAAACGCTTGAACTGGGCGGGCCGGAAACCTATTCGATGCTGCAGCTCAATGAATGGATTGCCAAGGCGACCGGCCATCGCAAGCTGTTCGTGCCGGTGCCTGATGCTGCGGCCAAACTTTTGACCTTCATTCCGGGTGGGCCGATTTCCGGCGATCAGCTCAAGATGCTGGCGAGCGACAATGTGGTGACGGGTACCAATGGCCTCGCCGCGCTGGCCATTGTCGCGACCCCGCTCGATGCAGTCGCGCATGATTGGCTCAATATCTACCGCAAGCATGGCCGCTTTAGTGATGCGGCAGCGGCTTGAGGCACAACCCTATTAGTGCAGACAAAACCGCAGCCCTGAGCCTGTGACAGCAGGCTCGGGGCTGTGGTGCTTTTTCGACTGACTTGATAAGGTAGAAAACCGATGAGTGAATTCTGGACCGCCGTGATCCTCGGCATTGTCGAAGGCATCACCGAATTCCTCCCCGTATCCTCCACCGGGCATTTGATTCTCGCGACTGAGCTGATGGGTTATGACGCCAAGCGCTGGGCCTTGTTCAACATCGCGATCCAGCCGGGCGCGATACTTGCCATTGTCGTGCTCTATTGGCGGACCTTCTGGGAAGTGTTCACCGGACTGTTCAAATGGGACGCAAAGGCAGTGGCCTTTACACGCAACCTGTTGCTCGCCTTCTTTCCCGCCGTCGTCCTCGGCCTCGCCTTTGGTGATGCTATCGAACTGATGCTGGAAAATGCGGTGATCGTGGCATGGGCGCTGATCATCGGCGGCTTTGCGATATTGGTGGTGGAGAAATATGCCAAGCCGCAGGAAATGGGCGGTGTGGCGGAAATTAGCTGGCAACGCTCCGCCATGGTGGGCGTGGTGCAATGTCTCGCCATGATCCCCGGTGTATCGCGCTCCGGCGCGACGATACTCGGGGCAATGGCGATGGGAGTGGATCGCAAGACTGCGGCCGAATTCAGCTTCTTCCTCGCCCTCCCCACGCTGACAGGTGCGACCGTGCTGCAGCTCTACAAGCATCGCGCCGAGGTGAGTGCCGATGATCTGGGCTTATTGGCGGTCGGCTTTGTGGTTTCGTTCCTTGTTGCCTGGGCAGTGGTGAAGGCCTTCCTCGCGGTGGTGACGCGATATGGCTTTGGGCCTTTTGCCTGGTATCGAATCATAGCGGGCACCGCTGCTTTGATATGGCTCGGGATGCGATAAGGTCCATATCGGTCCTAATATATTGAAATAAAGTTGCAGACGGAACTAACTTGGTTTCAAATGTGATAAATTAGGTCAGTTTATTTGACCTATATATGTTGATAGGCCTTGAATATAGGCCTTAACGCTAGCTATGGCCGCGCCATGGCACACGAACGCATGCTCAAATTTGTCGGCACAGGCCAATCCTTCCCTGAAAAGCGGGAGCCCAACCTGCGCGCCGAAGACTTTCGCGAAATCGCCAATCGCTATGCGCCTGAAAAGGCTGCAGAGCAGGCCTCGCGCTGCTCGCAATGTGGGGTGCCCTATTGCTCGGTGCATTGCCCACTTGGCAACCACATCCCGGATTGGCTGCGCCTGACTGCTGAAGGGCGGCTGCGCGAAGCCTATGAACTTTCAAACCTGACCAGCAGCATGCCCGAAATCTGCGGTCGCATCTGCCCGCAGGATCGGCTGTGCGAAGGCAATTGCGTTATCGAGTTTTCGGGTCATGGCGCGGTTACCATTGGCAGCGTCGAAAAATACATCACCGATACCGCCTGGACCGAAGGCTGGGTCGAACCAATCGAAGCAGGCCCTGCCCGCGGCCAATCGGTCGGCATCATCGGCGCAGGCCCGGGTGGACTGACCGCGGCCGAGCAACTGCGCATCGCCGGTTATGAGGTTCACATCTACGATCGTTATGATCGCGCAGGCGGCCTGCTCACTTACGGCATCCCTGGTTTCAAGCTGGAAAAAGATGTAGTGATGCGACGCGTCGATCGCCTGCAAGCTGCGGGGGTCGTATTTCATCTCAATTTCGAGGTTGGTCGTGATGCTTCGCTCGACGAGCTGCGCGCCAAGCATGACAGCATCCTGATCGCCACCGGTGTGTACAAGGCGCGCGATATCAAGACACCCGGCAGCGGACTTTCCGGCATCCATGCTGCGCTCGACTACCTCACGGCATCCAACCGCAAAAGTTTTGGCGATGCCGTTCCCGCTTTCGATGATGGTACATTGAATGCCGAGGGCAAGAATGTGGTGGTCATTGGTGGCGGCGATACCGCGATGGATTGCGTACGCACCGCGATCCGCCAAGGCGCGAAGTCGGTGAAATGCGTGTACCGCCGCGACCGGGAGAATATGCCAGGATCACAGCGCGAAGTTGCCAATGCCGAAGAAGAAGGCGTCGAATTCGTCTGGCTCGCCGCTCCCAAAGCATTTGACGGCACAGAGCGCGTCGAAAAAGTCCATGTCAGCAAGATGCGGCTCGGTGCGCCCGACGCCAGCGGTCGCCGCTCGCCCGAGCAGGACCCGGAAGGCGATTTCATCCTCGACGCCGACATGGTGATCATGGCGCTTGGTTTCGAACCCGAAGACCTTCCCGGTCTTTTCGGCGCGCCCGACCTTAACGTCACACGCTGGGGCACGATCCGTGCTGACCACGTCACCGGCATGACCAACCTCGAAGGCGTTTTTGCGATTGGCGATATCGTGCGGGGGGCAAGCCTCGTCGTCTGGGCAATCAAGGATGGCCGCGATGTGGTCGAACATATGCACCGCTGGATGGCCGCCAATGTGCGCACCACCAAAGCGGCTGCGTGATCGGGAGGGATAAGATGGTTCGCTACTGGATTTCGGCAATCGCTTTAGCCGCAAGCACGCTGGCCCCGGCTTATATGGCGCGGGCGGATGATACAGCGACAACCGCGACGCAGCACTCCCCGCAGGCCATGACGCTTGCGCGCGTTATCATTCCATTTGATCTGTTCATCGCGCAAAACCGGGATTCCTTCGTTTACGGATTTGATGCGACCACGAAAAACGATGCGCAGGCGCAGGCGCTGTTCACCGCCTATCCCGGCGTTCGCGAGGCGATAATCGCGACCCAACTTGCGGAGTTGGAGAGCGCGTTGACAACCGAGCATCCTGTTTTGCTTGACCGTTTCGCGACCCATTTCGAGCAGGCCTATACACCTGCGGAGATCGTAACCATCAGCAACTTCCTGCAGACGCCGCTGGGGCAGAAGGTGCTGAGACTCGAATACAAGTCGATCGACCAGGATCAGATGCTGAAGGCTGTGACCAATGGTGATGGCCTGACAAAGTCCGAAAGCGACCAATTGAACGCGCACGTGCCGCAGAAGATTTTCATGCAGCTGACGCCCGCTGAGCGAATCCAATCGACCAAATTCTGGATGTCGGCAACCGGGCGCAAGCTGAATGCGAATTCGGCCAATGTTCAGGAAATCGTTCGTCTGTGGCTGAACGGTGTCACCGAGCAGTTTGAAAAAAGCGCGGCTGAAAGCGTGATCAACACCGTCCGCGAATTCATCGAAACAGCGGACGCGAAGGCCGCCAGCTCATAAAATCCCCTCTTCCGGAAACGGCAAAGACATGACCCAGTACTTCCCCACTCCCGAACATGAGCGCCTTGCCCGCGAAGGCATGTATTATCCGGAAACCGAGCGCGATGCGTGCGGGGTTGGCCTGATCGCTGCCACCGACGGCAAGCCATCACGCCGGGTGGTCGCAGCTGGCATCGAGGCGTTGAAGGCTGTGTGGCACCGCGGCGCGGTCGATGCCGATGGCAAGACAGGCGATGGCGCGGGGCTGCATGTCGACCTACCGGTTCGTTTCTTCGACGATGCCATCACCGCTGCCGGGCACAAGCCCCGGCCCAACCGGCTCGCGGTGGGGATGGTGTTCCTGCCGCGCACAGACCTTGGCGCGCAAGAGGCGTGCCGCACCATTGTCGAAGCAGAAATCATTGAGGCTGGCTATACCATCTATGGATGGCGGCAGGTTCCCGTCGACGTATCGGTGATTGGCGACAAGGCGCAGCGCACCCGGCCCGAGATCGAACAGATCATGATCGCCGGGCCAATGCCCGACGATGTGGACGCGACCGAGTTCGAAAAGAACCTCTACCTCATCCGCCGCCGGATCGAGAAAAAGGTCGTGGCCGCCCAAATCCGCGATTTCTATATTTGCAGCCTCTCGTGCCGGTCGATTGTCTACAAGGGCCTGTTCCTCGCCGAGAGCCTGTCGATCTTTTACCCCGACCTGCAGGATGAGCGGTTCGAAAGCCGCGTGGCCATCTTTCAC
This sequence comes from Sphingorhabdus sp., assembly GCA_023262005.1. Classification (GTDB taxonomy): domain Bacteria; phylum Pseudomonadota; class Alphaproteobacteria; order Sphingomonadales; family Sphingomonadaceae; genus Sphingorhabdus_B; species Sphingorhabdus_B buctiana. The sequence goes on from JALREL010000127.1 coordinate 6,695, forward strand.
CAGCGTTATTCGACCAATACATTTCCGCAGTGGTGGCTGGCGCAGCCTTTCCGCGCGCTTGCGCACAATGGCGAGATCAACACGATCCGCGGCAACCAGAACTGGATGAAGAGCCACGAGATCAAGATGGCCTCGATCGCGTTCGGCGATCATTCGGACGATATCAAACCGGTAATCCCTGCTGGCGCCTCTGACACAGGCGCACTCGACGCCGTGTTCGAAACGCTCATCCGTTCGGGCAAGGAAGCGCCCACGGCAAAGCTGATGCTCATCCCAGAGGCATGGCAATCCAACCCAAACCTGCCTGCCAACCACAAGGCGATGTACGAATATATGGCGAGCGTTATGGAGCCATGGGATGGCCCCGCCGCGCTGGCAATGACCGATGGCCATTGGGCGGTTGCAGGCGTTGATCGCAACGCGCTGCGACCGCTGCGCTACAGCCGCACCAATGATGGCTTGCTGGTGATCGGTTCCGAAACCGGGATGGTTATCGTTCCCGAAAACACCATCGTCGAAAAGGGTCGTCTTGGCCCCGGCCAGATGATTGCCGTGAACCTCGACGAAGGCAAATTATACCGTGATGGCGAACTCAAGGACCGGATTGCTGCGGAGCAGGAATATGCGACGCTTGTCCACGGATTCCGCAGCATATCCGACTTGCCAGAGGGCAAGGACGCATCTCTCGATTGGACGCGCGCCGACCTCACCCGGCGACAAGTGGCGGCTGGTATGACGCTCGAGGATATGGAAATGATCCTCAGCCCCATGGTTGAGGATGCCAAGGAAGCGGTCGGATCGATGGGCGATGACACCCCGCTTGCCGTGATTTCGGACAAGCCACGCATCATCAGCCAGTTCTTCCGACAGAATTTCAGCCAGGTCACCAACCCTCCGATCGATAGCTTGCGCGAGCGTCATGTGATGAGCCTGAAAACGCGCTTTTCCAACCTTGCCAACATCCTCGATGAAACCGGCCAGAATAGCGACGTCCTTGTCCTCGACAGCCCGGTTTTGACCAATGGCGAATGGGGGCGGTTGAAGGCTGCATTTGGAAAAGCAGCGGCCGAAATCAATTGCACCTATCCGGTCGCAAATGGCCAGGAAGGCTTGCGCGCCGCGATCCGCCGCATCCGCGAAGATGCCGAGGCTGCTGTGCGTTCGGGACAAACAGAACTTTTCTTAACTGATATCAATATTGATGCACAAAATATTGCAATACCAATGATTTTGGCCGCAGCCGCTGTGCATACGCACTTGGTTCGCGCGGGCCTGCGCAGTTATGCTTCGGTCAATGTCCGCTCGGCGGAATGCCTCGATACGCATTATTTCGCTGTGCTGATCGGCGTAGGCGCGACGACGGTAAACGCCTACCTTGCCGAGGCCTCAATTGCCGACAGGCACGCACGCGGCCTGTTTGGCGATATGCCGCTTGCAACAGCGGTCGAAAATTATCGCACCGCGATCAACGAAGGCCTGCTCAAGATCATGTCGAAGATGGGGATCGCCGTCATCTCCAGCTATCGCGGCGGCTATAATTTTGAGGCTGTCGGATTGAGCCGCGCGCTGGTCAACGACTTCTTTCCGGGAATGCCCAACAAGATTTCGGGCGAAGGCTATCAATCGCTGTTCGTCAATGCTGCCGAACGCCATGCCGAGGCATTTGATGCGGCCGTGGCACGATTGCCCATTGGCGGCTTCTACAAGCAGCGCAAGGATGGCGAGGCGCATGCTTATTCGGCAGGCCTGATGCATTTGCTGCAAAGCTCGGTCGCGAAGGACAGCTACTCGACCTACCTGCAATTTTCGGCAGGGGTACGCGAATTACCACCCATCTATTTGCGCGACCTGATGGAGTTCAATTATCCCAAGGAAGGCGTGCCACTCGACGAGGTTGAGGCGATCACCGAGATCCGCAAGCGCTTCGTCACGCCAGGCATGTCGCTGGGCGCGCTTTCGCCAGAGGCGCATGAGACGCTCGCCATCGCGATGAACCGCATCGGCGCAAAGGCCGTATCGGGCGAAGGCGGCGAGGATAGCAAGCGCTTCAAGCCTTATGAAAATGGCGACAATGCCAACAGCGTGATCAAACAGATTGCCTCAGGCCGGTTTGGCGTTACCGCCGAATATCTGGGCGCGTGCGAGGAAATCGAAATCAAGGTCGCGCAGGGTGCAAAGCCCGGCGAAGGTGGCCAATTGCCGGGCTTCAAGGTGACCGAGATGATCGCGCGGCTGCGCCATTCGACACCGGGGGTCACGCTAATATCCCCTCCCCCACATCACGACATCTACTCAATCGAAGATTTGGCTCAGCTGATTTATGACCTGAAGCAGATAAATCCGCGTGCGCGGGTGTGCGTCAAGCTGGTCAGTGCGGCGGGCATTGGCACCATCGCAGCAGGCGTTGCCAAGGCGCATGCCGACGTCATCCTCGTCTCCGGCAATGTTGGCGGCACGGGTGCAAGCCCGCTCACCAGCATCAAATATGCAGGGACGCCATGGGAAATGGGCCTTTCCGAAGCCAACCAAGTGCTTACGTTGAATGGCCTGCGCCACCGCGTGAAACTGCGCACCGATGGCGGCTTGAAGACAGGCCGTGACATTGTGATCGCGGCAATCCTC
>JALREL010000133.1 GCA_023262005.1 Sphingorhabdus sp.
CTGGCAAAGCGCACCAAACGGCGCAGCACATAAAGCGGTTCTTCCCCCGCCACGAGCATCCGCGCGAGATAATAGAGCGCCGCCTGTGGGTCTGAGCCGCGCAGGCTTTTGTGGAGCGCGGAAATCAGGTTGTAATGCCCCTCGCGGTCCTTGTCATAAACGGGCATGCGCCGGTGCAGCAGCGCCGCGAGCGCCTGCGGGTCTAAGGCCTCGTCGATTTGGATCGAGAACAGCGTTTCGGCCTGATTGAGCAGAAAGCGCCCATCGCCATCTGCGGACGCAATTAGGGCAGCGCGCGCGTCTTCGGTCAGCGGCAGCAATTTGCCCATCAAGGTTTCGGCGCGGGAGAGCAGCGTATCCAGCGCGGTGGCGTCCAAACGGTGCAGCACCAGCACTTGCGCGCGACTCAGCACAGCGGCGTTGAGTTCAAAGCTGGGGTTTTCGGTAGTCGCCCCGACCAGCGTCACGATGCCGCGCTCGACAAAGGGCAGGAACCCATCTTGCTGCGCACGGTTGAAACGATGGATTTCATCCACAAACAGCAAAGTTGCCTTGCCGGTGCGGGCAACTTGCTCGGCCTCAGCAAAAGCTTTCTTAAGATCGGCGACACCTGAGAAAACTGCTGACACCGCCATATAATGCATGCCGACCGCATCGGCCAAAAGGCGTGCAATGCTGGTCTTGCCGGTTCCCGGTGGCCCCCAAAGGATCATCGACGAAAGCCGCCCGGCCGCCACCATGCGCCCGATTGCGCCATCGGGCCCGGTCAAATGTTCCTGCCCGACAACCTCAGCCAGCGATTGCGGACGGATGCGATCGGCAAGCGGGCTGTTTGCGGAAATGCCCTGGGGTGTATTTGTTGGAGTATCGCCGAAAAGGTCGCTCACGCGCCTTTGGCCTCGGTCCGGCGCTGGCGGATCAGGCGGATATAGGTGTCTGCGACTGCCTGGTTGATCGCATCCCAGCTATAGTCGAGGCTGCGCTGCTCGCCCGCCTTGCCATGTTCGGCGCGCAGGGCAGGGCTCTCGCAATAGCTGCGCAATGCTTCGGCAAATTGCGCAATCGCGCCGGGGGTGATCAACCGGCCCGATCGGTTATCGTCGACAAGGCTTTGGCTACCGGTCGCCTTGGCGGCTACCACGGGCAAGCCGCAGGCCATTGCTTCCAGGGTGACATTGCCAAATGTTTCGGTCACGCTGGGATTGAACAGCATGTCCATGCTGGCGACTGCGCGGGCAAGGTCCGCTCCGCCCTGAAAACCCACAAAGGCGGCATCGGGCAGCCGGGTTTCAAACCAGCCGCGCGCGGGGCCTTCGCCCACCACAACCACCTTGTGCCGCACATTGCGGCGCTTGAGCTGGTCGATGGTATCCGAAAAGACATCAAGGCCCTTTTCCATCACCAATCGGCCAAGGAACCCAATCACCGGCATTTCATCATCAATGCCCAAGGCTTGCCGCCATTGCAGATCGCGGCGCGAGGGATCGAAAATGTCGCGGTCCACACCGCGCGACCAGATATCGATATCGTAATTCATTCGCTGTTGCCGCAGCACTTGCGCCATCGATTCCGAGGGAGCGACCAGCGCATCGCATTTGCGATACAATGTGCGCAGCCACGCCTCAACCAATGGCTCGAGGAACGACATGTTGTAATAACGGAAATAGGTCTCAAAACGGGTGTGGACCGACGCCAAAACCGGCAGTTGCCGTTTGCGTGCCCATTTCACCGCCTTGCGTGCAACGCGATCCGGGCTAGAAATATGGACGACATTGGGTGCGAAATTCTCAAGGTCTTTTTTCACCGCGCCCGATAGGGCGAGCGGGATGCGGTATTCGGGGCGGTTGGGAATCGCCATCGAAGGCACGCTGACCAAGTCCCCTGTGGCAGGGAATGCAGGTTCGTCGACCGTCGGGGAATAAACACGAACCTGTGCACCTTGCCGCAGCAAATAGCCGACCAGCCGGTTGAGCGCTTGGTTTGCTCCATCGCGCACATAGTTATAATTGCCACTGAACAGGGCTATGCGAAGGTCCGCCGTCTGCATCCGCAGCCTATTAGACATCGCAATCGCGATTGCCAATGGCCAAGCCGCGCGCCCGGAGTTAAGCTTTCGCCATGATTACGACCAGCATCGATGCGCTCCTGGTAGGAAAACCCGTTCTGTTCAGGGGGGAAGGGGAGGAAAGTGCGATCGGTTCACGGCGTCCGGTCGACCGACCCGTCTATCTGACCTTTACAGGATTTGAGGGCGATCGCGTGGGTGACCCGACCGTGCATGGCGGAGAGGACAAGGCGGTACATTTCTACTCTGGCGAACATTATCCGCTGTGGGAGGCAGATCTTACCAAGGCAGGTCATGAGCCGCATCCCCATCTTGGCCGTTTGGGCGGCTTTGGAGAGAATATCTCGGCCCTCGAAATGACCGAGGACCGCGTGCAGATAGGTGACCGGTTCAGGATCGGTGAAGCCTTGGTTGAAATCAGCCAGGGGCGCCAACCATGCTGGAAAATTGACCATCATTTCGGGATGAAGGGTATGACTGCGGCGGTCATCCAAACAGGTCGGAGCGGCTATTATTTCAGGGTGATCGAGGTGGGCCATGTCAAACCCGATGACGCCATCGAACAAGTCGAACGTGCGCGCCATGGCTGGACTGTTGAGCGCGCCTTCCAGTTGTTGATCGGTGGATTGCACCGGATGGACGGGGCAAATGCCGCATTGCAAGAATTGGCGGAAATGGAGACGCTCGCGGTCCATTGGCGGTGGCGTGCGCAGCAATTGCTCGCATCACTTGAATAGCGAAGCTGTAACCTGAGCCTCGCCACCAGCGAATATGTAGCGGAGAGTGGTGTGATGAAGAGACGGAGTATCTTTCTGGCTGCTTTGATGGTGGTGTCGTCCGCGACAGTTTCCGCCAAGCCCGAGACAGACAAACGCGCGACCGCCATTTTTGCGATGGGATGCTTTTGGTGCGCCGAAGCGGATTTCGAAAAGGTCGATGGCGTCGTCGATGTTGTATCGGGCTATACCGGTGGGCGCGTGCGCAACCCGAGCTATGAGCAGGTGAGTGCAGGGGGAACCGGGCATTATGAAGCGGTTCTAGTGACCTACGACCCTTCAAAGGTGAAATATTCAGACCTGCTTTCGGTTTTCTGGCGCAATGTCGATCCCTTCGATGCCGAGGGCCAGTTTTGTGACAAGGGCGAAAGCTATCGCGCGGCGATCTTCCCATCCAGTGTGGCTGAACGCAAAGCGGCTGATGCATCGCGCGAATATCTGGTCGCGCATTTCAAACGCGATCTTGCCACCCGGATCATAACCCGCGCACCATTTTATCGCGCCGAGGACTATCATCAGGACTATTACAAGAAAAACCCCCTCCGCTACCGATACTATCGCAGCCGCTGTGGCCGCGATGATCGGCTGGCGGAAGTGTGGGGGAAATGACTAGCCAGCTGCGGCGCCGATCACCTCTGGCCGGTGCAAACGCACCCGGGTGACGCGGCGTTCGTCGCCTTCGACAATCTCGATTTTCCAGCCGCTCTCGGCATGCACAAGCATGTCGCCGACATCGGGCACCT
>JALREL010000114.1 GCA_023262005.1 Sphingorhabdus sp.
ATGGTGGAAATGGTTGCCAAGGCAAAGGAAGCCTGGGGCGGCGTTCACATCCTGATCAACAATGCCGGCATCCTGCGTGACAAGAGCTTCACCAAGATGGAAATGGCTGACTGGAAACTGGTCGTCGATGTCCACCTCAACGGTTCGGCCAACTGCACCAAGGCAGTGTGGGATACGATGCGCGAACAGAATTATGGCCGCATCCTGATGACCGCCTCGTCGACCGGCCTTTACGGCAATTTCGGCCAGACCAACTATGGTGCTGCCAAGCTCGGCCTCGCTGGCTTCACCAAGTCGCTCTATCTCGAAGGCGCGAAATATAATGTGAAGTGCAACACGCTTGCTCCGATCGCGGCAACGCGCATGACCGAAGACATTCTTCCGCCCGCAGCATTCGCAATGTTTGATCCGGTCAATGTCGTTCCGGCTGCGCTGTTCCTGGTTTCGGAAGACGCGCCCGCCAATGTCATCATGGGCGCCGGTGCCGGTTTCTTCCACACCGCAAATGTCACCATGACGCAGGGCATGCTGCTTTCGGGCGATGACCTGTCGCCCGAAGGTGTGGCAGCCAACTTTGCCCAGATCAGCGACCGCACCGGCGAAATCGTGCCCCAGTCGGGTGGCGAACAGTCGATGCAGGCGATGAAGCTGCTGCAGGCGAAAGCCGGCTAAAGCAACAGCGCCCGGATTGCCCGGGCCGCATCTGCCATCACTTCTTCGCGATCGAGTTCGGGTTCGTCGAAAACGAGTTCGATCGCTGCATAACCCAGATCGACCGCCAGCCTGGCCCTAAGCACCAGGCTGGCGCGACCTTTTTGGGGGTTTAGCGCCAACGCACGTTCGGCCAAAGCCTCCGCCAATGCCCGGTGCGACGACAGCCGCACCTCTGCCAATTGCGGCACCGCGCGCAGCATGCGCATCACCCAAGGCCCGCCCGCGCTTTTGCGCGTCAGCTCGACATGATCGAGCAAAGTCTTTGCAATCGTCGCTTCATCCTGCGCCGGATCAAGCGCAACCAGCGCATTCTGCGCGTCCATCAACCGTTTGCCGAGCGCGGTCAGCACCGCATATTTGTCTTCGAAATAATGGTAGAGCGTGGGCGGGGTAACGCCTGCACGATCAGCAATCCGGTTGGTGCTGATTCGTTCGACGCCCTCTTCCGCCAGCAACTCCCCCGCCGCGTCGAGCAACTTTTCGTAGGTCGCGAGTGACCGGTATTGGACAGGTTTGTGCGGCATCTCGAAATCCTGCTTGACCTAATATAGTGATAACTATATTTTCTCGATTGGGAAAGGGAATTTATGCGCAAATATATAGCCTTACTGCTCCTGCCATGGCTAGGGGGTTGCGACGAACCGGTACCTTCCGCACAACCAATGACGCCCGAACTGAGTGCCCAACTCTCCCCTGCGGACCCGCGTTTGGCAGAGCTGTATGCAGGATCGTGCAAGGCGTGCCACACGGTGAAGGACTCGCTAGCGCCGCTGACCGGCGATCGCAGCGCATGGGATGCGCGCTGGGCACAGGGCGAAGCGGCCTTGCTCTCCGCCAGCATTCAGGGGAAGAATGGCATGCCGGCGGGCGGACAATGCTTCACCTGTACACCAGAGGATTTGAAGAAGCTGATCCGATTCATGGCCGGGCGGGAGGATGAACAATGAAGATGGGGCGTCGCGTCTTGTTGGGTGGGGCGGGTTTGCTTGCGCTTGGCGTAGGTGGTTTGGCTGGCCGCCGCATTTGGCTCAGTCGGGAGCCTGAACTTCCCGATGTGATCAATGCCGACGGGCGCGCGCTCTGGTCAAACTGGGCGGGCAACGCTTATGCTTATCCTGCCGCCAGAGCCGCACCAGCCAACGAGGCAGAGCTTGCCGCTCTCTTGCCCGGGGCAAAGACGCCAATCCGCCCGGTCGGATCGGGGCACAGCTTCACCGAACTGGTGCCTACCGAGGGCACATTGCTTTCGCTCGATCGGTTGAGCGGGCTGGTAAGCCATGATGCGACGGCGATGACCGCCACAGTCAGGGCCGGAACCAAATTGTCGACGCTTGGGCCATTGCTCGCGGGGATTGGGCAGGAAATGCCCAACCTTCCCGATATCAACAAACAGACGCTGGCAGGCGCGCTCGCCACCGGAACGCATGGTACTGGCAAAGGCGTGAAGGCCATTCATGGCGAAGTGACCGCGATGCGGCTCGTCCTGCCCAATGGCGAAGTTGCAGCGTGCAGTCGCGAATTGCGGCCCGAACTGTTCCACGCCGCGCGCGTGTCGCTTGGTGCCTTTGGTGTGGTCAGCGAAGTCACCTTGCAGAACCGCCCGCTCGAGCGGGTGAAGAAAATCGTGTCGCTGGTCGATACCGAAGACATGCTGCGCCAATGGCCGGCGCTGGCCGAAAAGCACCGCAACGCCGAATTCCTCGTGCTGCCCTTCACCGGCAAATCGGCGCTGATCACCCACGACACCACGACCGAACCGGTGCGCCCGCGCGGTCCGGATGGCGACACCGATACGCTGATGGACCTGAAGTCGCTGCGCGACCTGTTCGAATTCGCGCCTGAACTGCGCAAGAAAGCCGCGCAATCGGCAATGGCCGACATCCCGCCCGATATCGCCATCGACGAAGGCTGGAAGCTATTGTCGAATGAACGCCCCGTGCGATTCAAGGAAATGGAATATCACCTGCCGATAGCCGAGCAGGTCGGGGCGCTGCGCGAAATCATCCGCCGGATCGAAAGCGATGCGCGCGGCGTCTTCTTCCCCATCGAAGCCCGCATCATCGCGCCCGACGATGCCTGGCTCTCCCCCTTTTACGAGCGCGAGAGCGGATCGATTGCGGTGCACACCTGGTATAAGGAAGACCATGACTGGATGTTCCGCTTGGCCGAGCCGGTATTCCGTGAGGCGGGCGGGCGGCCGCATTGGGGCAAGCTTCATTCGCTTGGCGCACAGGAATTCAAACAGCTCTATCCGCAATTTGCAGAGGCCGACGCCATCCGGCGGTCGGTTGATCCCGATGGCCGGATGCTCAATCCGTTCCTGAAGCGTATTTTCGGATGAAGCGCCGCACTTTCTTCATCGGTGGCAGTGCCTTGATTGCGGCGGGTGCGGGTGCAATGCTGCTACGCCCAGCAGAGGAGGGAGCGATGCACAGCGACTATTTCAAAAATTTGGCTGGCGCGCTTGGCCGTGCGGGATTGAACCGTCCCACGCTCGTGATCGATCGCCAGAGGTTGGTCGCCAATATCGCGGCCATCCGACAAAGCGTAGACAAGGCCGGCCTGCCGCTCCGCGTCGTGGCCAAATCACTGCCCTCGCCCAAACTGCTCGATGCCGTACTGGCGGGCATGGGTAGCGACCGGTTGATGGTGTTCAGTACGGAAATGTTGCTGCAACTGCTGCCAGCACGCCCGCAAGCCGACTATCTGATGGGCAAGCCCCTCCCCGCGAGCGAATATGCGCGCGTCATCGACACAGCAGGCAAGGATGCCGTCGGAAACGTCCAATGGCTCATTGATACACCGCTGCGTCTTTCGGAATATGTCGCGGTTGCGAAGGCGCGCGGCGTTCCGCTTAATGCCAGCCTCGAAATCGATGTCGGCCTTCATCGCGGCGGCTTTGCCGATCCGGGCGAGTTGGCCGCAGCCGTTAAAAGCGCGATCGCGGCAAATGCGAAGATTTCCGGCCTGATGGGCTATGACCCGCATGTTCCCAAAATGCCCAGCCCGGACAAGGCCTATGCAGCGACGCAGGATGCTTACAAAAACGCCATCGGGATTTTGAAAGCTGCCGATCTCGACATTTCGGCGATAACACTCAACGGCGCAGGCAGCCCCACCTTCCGCCGCCATTGCAAGGGCACGGTCGCGAATGAAGTGTCGGTCGGCTCCGCCTTCGTCAAACCCGGCGATTTCGATTATGAAGACTTGGCCGATCTTGCGCCCTCTGCCTTCATCGCAACCCCCGTCCTCAAGGCGAGTGGCGACCAACAACTGCCGGGTCTTGAACCACTCTCGAGCGCGCTCCATTGGTGGGATCGCAACACCGAACGCGGCTTCTACATCCATGGTGGCCACTGGCTCGCCAAACCCGCCTCACCCGAAGGCCTCCAATATTCCAAGCTGTTCGGCCGCTCGTCCAACCAGGAATTGCTCACCGGATCGCGCAAGATCGACCTGAAACCCGGCGACACCATCATCCTGCGCCCTGACCAGAGCGAAGCCCTGTTCCTGCAATTCGGCGATATCGCGGTGTTTGATGGCGGGGAAATTGCCGAAAGCTGGCCAACACTCCCGGTGAGCGCCTAACCCTCAACCAGTTTGAGCAACTTTCGCTCCACCGGGGCCAAGACGGGCACCAGTTCGTGGCCGCGTTTCAATACCGCGCCGCCTTCGCCAATCAGCGCCCACATGCCCTGCTTGTTGCGCAGCGAAGGATCCTTGACGATGCGGTATTCGGGGCGCTCGGCTGTGCGGCGAAAGGCGGAAAAGATCGCGGTGTCGCGGCCAAGATCGATGGCATAATCGCGCCAGTTGCCCGCCGCGACCATTCGGCCATAGAGATCCAATATACGGGTGAGTTCGTCGCGTTCGAAACCGACCTGGCGGGCCTGGCGCGCCGCAACCGGAAAAGGCAGGATTGCGCTCAAGCCGACTTGCTACCCCCGCGCTTGCGTGCGGCACTTTTCGCGGCAGCCGCAGCATCGCGTTCCTCCAGCAGTTGCGCCAACCGCTTCTGCATTGTTTCCATTTCGCATTGCAGGATTTCGAGTTTCTGCGTCGCCGGATCGAAGCGTTCACTGCACGGCGTGCCATAGGGCACAAAATTCTGCGTTTCGGGCTTTACTTCAACCAAGGTCGGCTTGGCCGGGATGCCAACCATGGTCGCGCCTTCGGGTACATCCTTGGTGACAACGGCGTTGGCGCCGATGCGGCTGTTAGCGCCGACGGTGATCGGGCCGAGGATCGCCGCGCCAAGGCTGATGATCACATTGTCACCGATGGTCGGGTGGCGCTTGCCGCCCTGGCCGCTGGTGGGATTGGTGCCGCCCAGCGTTGCCCCCTGATAGATCGTCACATTGTCGCCAATCTCGGCTGTCTCGCCAATCACGACAAAGCCATGGTCGATGAAGAAATTGCGCCCGATCGTCGCACCGGGGTGGATATCGATCGCGGTCAGGAAGCGCGCGATGTGGTTCACCAACCGCGCGAGGAAATACATTTCGCCCTTGAACAGCCAGTGCGCAACGCGATGCAGGCCAAGCGCCCAAACGCCGGGATAAAGCAAGATTTCCCAACGGGTGCGCGGCGCCGGATCGCGGGCCTTGATAGAGTCGAGATACTCGACAAAATTTCCAAACATGGCCTTTAACCTCCCGCAACCCGCAGCATGGGCATTTCGCCCGCATTGGCCATTCGTTCAATACATCTGTAAAGTTAAGCGATAGCGCAAATAATTCCAGACCTGTCGGCCTTGGTCAAAGGAAAAACATGGATTTTATCGACCATAACGATTAATTACGGCCTATTAATCGATTGGACCGAAAAATGTCGACCTATCTGCCTACGCTCAAACAGTTGCAATATCTGGTCGCGCTTGAGGAGCATGGCCATTTCGGCAAGGCAGCCGACGCCTGCTATGTGACGCAATCGACGCTGTCGGCAGGCATAAGGGAATTGGAATCGCTCCTCGGCTTGGTGTTGGTCGAACGCACGCGCCGCGTCGTCCGCTTCACCCCGCTCGGCACCAAAATGGTCGCCAAGGCGCACCGCATCTTGCGCGAGGCAGAGGAACTCGCCGATATGGCGCGGGCCGCGGGCAAGCCGCTGGCCGATGAATTGCGGATGAGCGTGATCCCGACGATCGCCCCCTTCCTGCTCCCCCGCCTGCTGCCGTCGTTGCGCAAGAAATATCCCGACCTCAAACTCTACCTGCGCGAAGAAACCAGCGCCGCTGCGTGCGAAGCCTTGCACCGGGGGCAGGTCGATTGCGTACTGCTCGCGCTGCCTTATGGCTGCGGCGATACCGAGCATGCCAAACTGTTCGACGACCGGCTGTTCGTTGCTTTTCCCAAGGGAGAGCCCGATAATCCGCCCAACACCATCGTTCCCGAAATGATCGATGAATCGCGCTTGCTGCTTCTGGTCGACGGGCATTGCCTGAAAGACCATGCGCTAGCCGCCTGCAACCGGCCCGAACTGCGCGCATCAGCGACGATGTTGGGCACATCGCTGCACACGCTGATCCAGATGGTCGACAACGGCCTCGGGCAGACCCTGGTGCCCGAAATCGCAGTGAAGAACGGGCTGCTCAATGGCACCGAAGTCGAGGCACGGCCACTCGATGCACCGCATGCCAGCCGCGAAATTGCGCTGGTCTGGCGCACCAACAGCCCGCGCCAGCCCGAGTTCGAATTGCTCGCGGAAACGATGCGCGAATTGGTTGTCGCTTAATCCCAGCGCGTTGCGCGTTGGGTGTCGCTGGCCTTGGCCTCAACCCAGACCGCATCGGCGCCACGATATTCCTTTTTCCAGAATGGCGCGTCGGTTTTCAATCGGTCGATAAGGTAGGCGCACGCCTCAAGCGTGGCAGCGCGGTGCGCGGCCGCCGCCAGCACGAGCACGATTGGCTCGCCCACCTCCATCCGCCCGACACGGTGGATAATTGTACAGCCCGCCAATCCCCAACGCTGGAGCGCCTCTTCGCAAATGGCCGAAAGGCTCGCCTCGGTCATGCCCGGATAATGCTCAAGCTCGATCGCGGTCACACCATCGTCGGCGCGCACGATGCCGGTGAAAGTCGCAACCGCACCAACGCCGAGCCGCTCGAGCATTGCAGCTTCGGCAGCAATGTCGAACGCTTCGGTCTGGATCGAGACGCGGATCATCCGCCCGTAACCGGCGGGAAAATGGCAAATTCGCTCGCCCCGGAAATCGCGGCATCTGGCTTCACCATGCGCTGGTCGAGCGCAAAGCGCAGCTTCGAACGGTCGGCAAATGCTTCGGCATGGCTGGGGGACTGCGACGCCAGCCAATCGAGTGCCTCGGCAACGGTCTGCACTTTGCCTGGAAAGTCGATATCCTCGACATCGCGGCCCAGCGCCTCGCGGACGCGTGCGAAATAGACCAGCCGCATGGTCAATCCATATGCTTGATGCCGACGCGCAGATAATCCCATCCGGTGATGATCGTCAGCACCGCGGCGACCCACAACAGGCTGAGCGCGGCCGTTTTCAGAAGCGCCCAATCGGGCAACGCACCTGCCAGGATCAGCCCGCCAAAGGCAACCAGTTGCGCGGTGGTTTTCCACTTGGCCAGTTGCGAAACCGGCACCGAAACCTGCAATCCGGCAAGGAACTCGCGCAAGCCCGAAACGGTGATTTCGCGCAGCAGGATGACGAGCGCGGCGATGACGTGCCAGCCATCGACATCGCGGGTGAAGACCAGCAGCAGGATCACTGCACCAACCATGATCTTGTCGGCAATCGGATCAAGAAACACGCCCAGTTTCGAAACGGTACCCTGCGCCCGCGCCAGATAGCCGTCGAAATAATCGGTGATCCCCATCAGGCAGTAGAGCGCGAAAGCGAACCAATAATCGATCGGCAACGGCTGCACGCTTTGCGGCTTGGTACCCGGCCACAGCAGGAACACCAGAATCGGCACCGCAAAGATGCGGGAGAGCGTGAGGATATTGGGCAGGCTCAGCATGTCATCAATTCCTAACGCCAAATGTGCGGAAAAACATCCGCTATTTTCCTGTTGCGGGAACCGCCGGATAAGCCTGCCAAAGCCCGCCCAAAGCATCCTTCAGCGGATCGAGCCATTGCTCATAGGGTTTCCATTGTTCGACACCGTCGCGGTTGATCGGGCGGCGGACCTGCTCGCTCGACGCGGTGCGCACCGCACGCTTGTTCTGATAGAAATTGAGGCAGGCCTCTTCGAATGGAACACCCAGATAATCGAGCATCGCGCGGACCTGCGCCTCTGGCTCTTCAATCACCGCTTCGTGAACGACGCGGTGGACGCGGCCCGGTAGCACGGCATCGAAATGCGCCATCAGCCGCACATAATCCGAATAATAACGCCCCATGTCAGACTGGCTGTAGCTGAAGGCCTGCCCCTTGGCGAAATGCTGGCGGAAATTGGAGAAGCAGCAATCGAGCGGATGCCGCCGCGCATCGATGATCTTTGCATTGGGCAGGATCAGGTGGATGAGGCCGGTGTAAATCCAGTT
>JALREL010000202.1 GCA_023262005.1 Sphingorhabdus sp.
CAGCTTCATCGACCTCGCCTTTGAAATGGGCCCCGTGCCCGGCATGACGGCAAAGGAAATCAAGCGCTATATCCGCTACATCGCCGATTGGCGCCTGGGCCAGCTGGGCCTGCAGCCGATCTACATGGTCGAAGACCACCCGCTCCCCTGGCTCGCCCCGCTGCTGAACGGCGTGGAGCATGCCAACTTCTTCGAAACCCGCGCGACCGAATACAGCAAGGCGTCAACACGCGGCAATTGGGGCGAAGTTTGGGACAGCTTTGACAAGCGCAAGAAAAAGGTCGCCAATGATGGCGCAGCCGAGGCTGCGAGCGATGAGGCCGATATGTTTGCGCAGGCGGGGGTTGCTGCGGAGTAGAAGTTTGTTCCTCGATTGGCTAACTCTACTTGTTCAAGCAAATGGCGTAGTTACGTCAGCTATAATGTTGGCTTTGCTATCGTTCGCCATAAAATTCGGCTTCTATCGTAAATTCGACCAAATTGATGTTATGGTCGCTATTTCTGAAGTGCCCACTGTCCTATCGGCTGCATGTGGATCACTTCTAGTTGCCGCGCTTTACCTTCCGAGTAGAGATGCTCGGCTTGTAGCTATGTATTTGATGATTAGCTTTTTCGTTCTTTTGTATAATCTCTTTTGCTACCGATTGATCGAAACAAGGAAGTTAAATCTCAATGAGAACAAGGTCGCGAACGTACTAGCTATAATGCTTTCATATTTTTTGATGGTTGTGTTTAGCCTAGCGGCAGCTACTCGTGCGTATGGAGAACTGGCGCTATGATCCAAAATCTCCTTGAGAGCTGGCCTTTCGCTCTTGTCGTTGCGTCAACTATCGCGGCGCTCTCGGGAGCAATCCTGACATTTACGCAATTTCGGCGGACTGTATACGAAACGAGAATCAACCAAGTACAGTTGGACCACAGCCGAAAAGTTTTGGAGCGGGAAATTGAGAGGCTGCATGAGCAGATATACAGAGACGGGTCGCGGCTGACTGAACTCAATCACCTGTTACTAGATTCGATTAGAAACAAATCACCGTCATTATCTGGAGAACATTTAGGAATAGATCCATCTGGGAGTTCATTTTTAAAATCAATGGGAATAGACGCCACAAAAATATCTATCGATCCAAACTTTGTTTTCGTTCTGACACCACTAAATTCGGCGCAAACAGCGGTTTATAACATCGTTCAAAATGAATGCCAAAAGATTGGTTTAAGAGTTCGCAGGGGAGATGAAACTCGTATAGATGGACCAATTTTGCCGCATATTCTGAAGGAGATTTTGTCGAGTAGATTGATAGTTGCGAATATCAATGGCCGTAACCCCAACGTATTTTATGAGCTGGGTATCGCGCAAACCCTCGGCAAACCGGTGTTACTGGTGGTTCGTTCCTATGACGATGTTCCATTCGATTTGAAACAACAGCAGTTAGTTATATATAATGATATCAAAGAGTTGCCTTCCTTATTTGGAACGGCGCTATCTAGGTTTGCGTTTAGCGTCAAAAGTTAATCAAACTCCAAGTCGAATTGCTGTGGGAGTTCTGTGGAGGAACTCCGAAAAATTCCGAGGACACAAACTAATTAATGCCCGCCAATGGCGGACAAGACGCAAAGGCCTTTGCTCGCTCTTCCACCACAGCCCGGAACTGCCCCCTTCGCGCGTTGACCTCTGGTCGCCTGACGGCCCGCTTGTAGCAGGCAAGCGGCAAAACTATTTCGGCCGACACCTGCTTGCGCGCATCATTTCCTTATGCGCCCGGTCGAAATCTCTCATATGCCGGTTACAGCCCAGATGGCAGAGCGCGAGATTTTCCATCGCCCAAGTCCCGCCCTTCGATAGCGGCTGCAAATGTTCGACCGTTGCGACCTTTCCGATATTGGGAATACCGCCAAAGCGCATCTTGTTTCCGCACAGCCAGCAATTGTCGCCATCGCGTTGACGCAATGCTTCAACCTTACTGGCCTTCTTCTTTCGAAAAAAATACCAATGCTGGCCAGGAAAGTATTTCCATGCGGCTTTACTTGTCATTCGATCAATAAATCAAAGTCCTGTTAGCAAATGGTAAATCCCCTCTAAAGTCTGCTTCCCCCTATCCCCCACCGCCATAACCCGCTAGGCGCAGCCTATGGCTGATCTCTATCTCAAAGCACTCGAATCCGAACGCCGCAGCCTGTGGGCGACGGCGCGGCTCAAAGGGCTTCCCAAGGATTCGCCCGAACGGGTGCGGATCGCGCAGATCGATGCCGATATCGCCGCGCACAAGGCGAAGGGCAAAACGCCCAAGCCATGACCGGCCACCCCGCCACCGCCTATAAAATCCTCACCGCCGACCAATGGACGCAGTTTCGTGCTGATGGGCTGTTCCACAGCGCGCCGGTCGATCTGGCCGATGGCTATATCCACTTGTCCACCCGCGACCAGTTGCAGGGCACGCTCGACAAGCATTTCGCCGGGCAAAGCGGGCTGGTGATTGCCGAGGTGGACCTGGCGCAACTGGGTGAGACGGTGAAGTGGGAGGTTTCACGGGGCAACGCCCTGTTCCCCCACATATACGGCCCGCTGCCGATGGCGGCGGTGCTGGGGGTGCGGCAGCAGGGCTGATCGCCGGCGCGCAGCGCCCATAAAAATTTCACGCGAAGGCACGAAGGCGCGAAGATATCCGTATAAACGTCACCCTTGGTGTGGCGTGTTCGCTTTGCGCCTTTGCGTCTTTGCGTGAAACGAAAATGGCGCTGCTGCGCGCGTCATTCTGTGCTGTCCTACACGCACTCCTGCGGCTTATGCCCTGTGCTTTTTCGAACGAAAGGCCAGCGTCATGAAACAAGCCCAAGACCCCGATATCCGCCTGCCTGCCGCCGCCTATCTGCGTTATGAAAGCCGCGCCGATGGGTGGAGCGCGGGGAGGCAGGCGGCGTTCCTTGCGCATCTGGCCGACAATGGCCTTGTCGAGGATGCGGCGCGATCTGTGGGGATGGGTGTCGGTGGCGGCTATTCGCTGCGCCGCACCGCGCGCGGCTATGCCTTCAGCCTGGGGTGGGAGGCGGCGCTGATCATCGCGCGGCGGGTGATATCCGACCGGCTGATGACCGCCGCGATCAAGGGGGAGGAAGCACGCTGGGTGCGTGAGGATGGCGTCACCACCTATACGCGGCAGAATACAAAGCTCTCCCTCGCACTGCTCGACCGCGTCAATCCGGCGCTTTCCCAGCCAGAGGTAATCGCGGTGGCGGTGCGCTTTGACTGCTTTCTGCAGATGATCGACGAAGGGCTGAACGGCGCAGAGCTGTGGGAGATGTTCTTTGACAAGGCCCTGCCCCCCGGCGACCGCGAAAGCCGCGAAAGGGTGCGCCATTCGCTTCTACTTTCTGAAGATTCTGCGGGTTTTGAGGAAAAGGACGAGCCGCCAATCGAGTATAAATCGATGGATGGTGTGGTGACGGAGGAAGTCCCGTCGCGCGAAGCGCCTTTTCCCGTTTCACGCAAAGACGCGAAGGCGCGAAGCGGGCAATATGTTGCACGCGATCTTCTTTGCGACTTAGCGTCTTTGCGTGAAAATAATAGTGCGCTGCGCGCCGGTATTGGCTCAGCACCAGGGGCGGCGGCCGCCTTGGTACCAGCGGGCGAGGCCTTCATCGACAAGGATGCCGCCAAGGCTTTGCCCGCCGCGAGTCAGGATGCGCAATTTGCGGCCGAATCGGTCTTCATCGCGATCGATGCTTTCAAGGCTGAACGGGCCCGAATTGACGAGCGCGTGCATCCGCTGCGTCGCCTGCTTGCCGAGCGCCGCCTCTTGCGGACAGCGCGGCTCATGCGTTTCGGGGGTGTCGATATCGGCGATGCGGATCTTGGTGCCGCGATAATAGATGGTGTCGCCATCGACCACGCAATTGGTGCCACCGCCGGCATGGCAAAAGGTGAAGGAGGCGCGCTCGCTATCGCCGCTGCCTGCGGCGCGCGGCATGGCGGGCGCGGCGGCCTCTGCCGGGGAGGCAGCGAATTCGCGATATTGCCAGATGCCCAATTGGGCAAACACCATCGAGCCGGCAAATGCCAGCAAAGCGAGCCGCCATGGCCGACGGCGTGCAGGCGCGCGCCGCGCCCGCGAAAAGCGCGTGATCTTGTTCATGTTCCACCACCCTTGCGACCCGAAGGCCGCAATAGCGCCGGCTGGATAACCGGCGGTACGGCTTAGCTATGCCGAGTTTACATTTGCGTCAACGGCGAGCCAAAGCAGGGCTGCTCCATTTCGGGTTCGGGCGGAGGGAACAAGCGCGGTTATGGAGCAAGATGCTGCTTGCCCAATTGCTCTGTCTTCGAAAACCGCCCGGTTATGCCGCAGAGCTTACCAGCGAAAGGCGAAGGCGCTTTCGCCTGCGTCGCTGCCATCGGGGTGGAAACGGCGCTCGATGATCCGGCCCTCGCCTTCATGGTCAACCAGTACCACGGTGCTGCAACGGGTGCCGTAAACCGGGGCCTTGATGAAGATCGGGATGCCGCCATCGTCCAAGATGCGTTCATCGCGGAGGAGCGCGAACAGCTTTTCCGGCGTTTCGTCAGCGGCAATCCATTCCGCCAGCGCCGCCTCCATGGAGGATTTGCGCGGCCAGGGCTCGCCCGGATGGCCGTTGGAAAGCCCATGAATTCCGGGCAAAAGTGGCTCGCGCTGCGGCTCTGGCAGGTTCGACAGCAGGATCGTCTGCCCGCCATCGTGGAGCAGCAGGTTGAACGGGTTGTAATCAGGCAGTGCCGCGAGGTCGGGCATTTGGCCGTGCGCCAGCCAATCGCCGACGAGCGCGCCGCGCGACAATTTCGCCGGGTCCGCCCCCGCCGGATTGCGGATGTTGGTCACCACCGCCAGCCTGCCTGCATCCGAAACGCCCAGCCAGCCGCCGCCCGCCTGCAAGTCACGCCCGGCGATCACCGCTGGCGCGTCGCTCCACCTGCCGAGCGGCAGCGCCGCCCGGTCGTGGAACTCATCGCGGTTGCCGGCAAGCACCAGCTTCCAGCGCGGATGGCAATCAAGGGCGATGGCAACGACGCACATTGCGCCCCTATTGCCCAGCACGAACTGAAAAGCGAGCGCGCTCTTGGATCAGCACAGCGTCTCGACGCGCAGGTCGCTGCCGGAATAGGGCTTTACCAGGCGGGCAGCCTCTTTCCATTCGGCCCGCAACCACTGCTCCTGCGCCGCCTTGTCGAGCAATGCGGGCATGCCTTGCGGCATCGCCCCGCCCTCGACCGGGCGCAAGGCTTCCGAGGCATCGACCGTCAGCATCGCGAACACCGGCATGTCGGTCAGGTCGCGCCATATCCCCGCCGCTGCCATCACCCCGCCTTGTTCAAGGCTGCACCGCACCCGCGCACTCCGCCCGCCCGCAGGCAGGGAAAAGGATGTGAGGGGAATCAGGCAGCGCAGCTCGACATGGCGCAGGTTGCCGATCCAGAAGGGGCTTTGCAGGTTGCGCACATGACCCACCCAGCGCATCGAACCAAGGGCCGCCATCTCCGTCGCCTGCCCCGGCGCGGGATACCCCCAATGCATGGGTCGGATCAGTTTCCGCGCAGTTCGCCCCGCCTTCACGATCACCGGCGCAAACTGCCCTATCGCGATCGCACCCCCGCCCCACGGATCAGGTCCGGGATCGGCATCGAAGGCTGCAGCAATATCGGCAGACGCCATGTCGAGACGACAATCCATCGCAGCCTTTGCTCTGTGGGGTTCAGCCCTGCTGGGCCGCGTTCAATCGACGTCGTCGCGCGTTTCGGAACGCCGGTCAAGGCCAGACCTGCGGTCCACGCCGGAACGCCGTTCTATCCCCGATCTTCGTTCTGGCCCACTATAGGCCGGATCGTTAACCCTGCGCCGGTCTTTACCGGAGCGCCTCTCAATCCCCCTGCGGTCGGATTTTCTCTGGTCGCCCTCAATCATCATCGCCTCCCACACGGCAATTCAGTCTCATAACTGCTTGTGCGACTTATATTTTGTGCAATATGTACTAAAACAAACGTTATAGCAAAGGCGTTTTACCATTTGATTAATGTCAAGGAACCGCCGGCAAAAGCGGGGCAAGTACACTCCATCATCCAAGGGAGTTTACTATGTCTGACCTTTCAATCCTTCCCGTCACCATCTTTGCCGGCATGATGGTTTCGTTCATGCTCGTGATGCTATTCGTCGTGCTGACCGATCGCGATACGCGCCAATCATAAGGTTTTAATAGCGCAGGTGGACAGTCACTTCGTCGCCTGCCGCTAGGCTCTCTGCCTTGCGAACGGTTGCCTTTACCGGCAGCAGGTAACCGCCATTTTCCCGGCTGGGGAAGACCGAGGTCTGCCAGTTGGTGTCGCCAATGGTCGCCGATACCCGGATCGAACCCCAACCCCGACGCTGGCCGCCCTCCAGCCGCCGCATCAGAGCGGTTGCCCGGATGGCATCGGCAGCTTCACCTTCAATGGTCACGAAGTGCCAGCTCGCAGGGGCTTCCGGGCTGGTCCAGATCCAGAGCGTAGCAGTTACATCGACGCTTTCGCTCACTTCGCCTTCCGTCTCACAGGTACCGGAATGTTGCAGATATCTGCACCCCCTGCCGGCGTTATGAAGAACGGATCACGCCGGTTCGCGCGCGCGTCGGCATAGGCAGCGAAGCTGGCGCTATCGGTTGAGAGATACTCAAAAGCGGGCAGGTCAGCGATTTCATCGCCAAGTCGCGCCGAGTTGATCTGAACCCGCTCTTCTTCCTTTTCATAAAAGCCGAGCGGTCCCGTACCACGCGGCAAAGAGGAAAGATGTTCGAGCCCCTCGATCACCCGCCCGACGAGCGCGATGTTGCGATCGAGGTGGCGAGGTGCGTGGCCGATTACGGCATAAAGCTCCGCACCGGTTCCAGTATCGGGCGAAAGGTTCCGGCCAACGCCCACCATGCCGTAGCAGTGGGTCGGCCACCAGATTTGCTCCCAAGAATATCCAGCGGTGGCGATTGGCCAACCCCTGTAGAAATCCACCCAGGAAGCAAAGGGATCGCGACTATGCCATGCGGGATATGGCTCAAGTTCGACTTTCTTCACAATGGGTGGTGTCGACACTTCTGACGCTTGTTTGTCTTGACGCTCTTTATCGCGCTTTGCGTTTTCGTTCTGCCATTCGAACAGGCTCGATGCATAGGCAGCCTCGCTGACCGTCACCAGCCCCTCCGGCAGCACCTTCTTCTCGGTCGCATCGCCCCATTGCACGACATAATTGTCCTGCACGCGGTTGATGCTAGTGCCATCCCACCATTTCGCGGCCGCCAGCTTACGGATATTGCCGACCCAGCCCTGGCTGAACGGCGGAGGGATCAACTGGATGACCACACGGCGCGCTTTGCCCTTTGCGTCAGGCGCGAGGTCCATAACCAACAGGTCCGACGGCGCAATTGCGGTCCACTCCTCTGCTTTCGCCTTGGCCACGATTTCTGGCGGCGAGGGAAATACAGGCTTTGCATCCTGTGCCGCCAGCGGGAACGTGGCCAATGCAGCGGCGCAGGTGATTAAGGTCAGCTTTTTGATCATAGGACCTTATTGCAAAGCATCGGCGCTTGCGAAAGCGGCATTCTCACGATAGGGCGCGCCATCCAGGATGCGGAGACGTGGCCGAGTGGTCGAAGGCGCTCGCCTGGAAAGTGAGTATACGGCAAAACCGTATCGAGGGTTCGAATCCCTCCGTCTCCGCCACATAACCCTATGAAAGTATTCTCTTTCTGGGATGGCACCCAAAAATCCTGTTGTATTCAAGGGTTATGGCGGTGGGCTATTCACCTCGCCTCTAGGGCTAGGGTCAAAAAGTGTTCTCCTAAGTCGCATTTTCTCCAAAGCTGTTACCTAAACGGGGTTTGGTGCAGAGCAGAGAATTGCCTGCATTTTCGTCATTTTTTGGGGTAGGCAGCTCCGGGTTGGAACACAGTCCGATTATGATCTGGAGAATCTGTCATCCAATCTTTGTGCGCCCCATTAGAGCAGGAACCTGTCGTTTGGGTCTGATTTTACGTCCTATATCGGCATGGTTAGGAATGGGCCGGTCACCCCACGTCGTTTAATCCAGGTGCTGGGTATGAAGCAGTCACGCTTTAACGTGGTGAAGGTGGATTGGGTTCTGGGGCCCGCCACGCCCTGACATTTGCGTTGCGGAAACAACGTGTCCCAGCATGGCAGGCAAAATCGACACCACCCGGCGGCAGCTCGACACCAATCTCCGGAAACCAGACCGGCCAGTTCCAATCCTTTTCCCAAACGGCGACATCGACGAATGCATGGGCCTCGATGCCAGGCGTGACCTTGAAGGTCAGGTTGTAGACCGGATTTCCAATCGCAATTTTGCTCATGCCGGCATCATCCACTGAGACGACGCGGGCGTGGCCAGAATGGCTAATGGTAAAGTCCCGGTCAGCACTGCGATCAACCAGTGTCACGTCGAGCTTGCTAGAGGTTAGATCAACGCGAATAGCTGGATAGACTGTCACACCCGCAAAGCCATAGTTACCTTGCCCGCCAAGCAGGTCGAACTCGGTGAAGGTACGTTTGAAGGCCTCGATCCCTGCCGTGCCAGGCGTTGGCGGTCTGAACTGACCGTTTGCAAACGGCGCAGGCAAACCGTCGGTGAAGTCCTTGGCAATGCCAATGCTAAAATCGCCCTGCTTGAACGGCACTTTGTAACGGAAACCGGCGGTTGCCTCGAATTCCGCCACAAGCTCCTTGCCTTCAAACAGCTTGTCCTGGTCCAGCCCGCTGTCCAGATATTGCTCGCGAGAACCGTTGATCGGTCGGTAGGTTAGCGAAACCCGAGCTTTGTCCGTTTGCCCTGGGTAAGCAGGGTAGTTGTAGTGACCGGTGACCTCGACCGGGAAGCGCAAGCCGAAGCCGTATCCGAGCTTGGCATAAGGTTCGATGTAGTAGGTCTTCTTACAGGGATCGACGAATGGGATGTAGCGGCACGGATCTACCTTGTACTGCACCCGTGTCTGCCATTCGTAGTGCTTGCCAAGCGTGAAGCCAGTCAGGAAGACGTATGGCCCCAGATCCTTTGTCATCGGCTGAGAGCGGGCGTTCTGGGCTTCCAGAGCCTGCTGAACGGCAGGATTGGCCAACGCATTCATGATTGCCTGCGTTCGTCCAACCCCGACCCGCTGCATGAAAGCCGGATCAAACGCCATTGGCGCAATTGCCGTTAGCCGAGGGAAACTTGCCGTGCTGTCAACCTTGGGCACGAATAGCACCTGCTCAACTTCGACCTCGCCGGCGTTGACCATCTCTTCAACAAGCTGGTCTTCGGTAAGGTTGGCTATCCGCTGGGCTTCTGATGCCCCCAGCTTCGTGACCAGCGCGGCTCGCTTGGCGGGGTCACTAATGCTTGCCCTTGCCTCCGCAGCGCGGGCCTGCAACTCCACTTGATCCGATGCAATCGCCGCCCGGTAATTGGCTATCATCGTTGCCCGAGCCAAAGGGTCTGCGATGAAGCTTGCACTTTGCGGATTTGAGAGTGCGTTCAGCCGCTGCAAGCCATTCGACTGACGGAAACACGAGTTGCCCGCCGCTTCCAATTGTGAACGACTTGCTGAATCCGAACAGGCACCGGGTTGCACTGAATATTTGAGCGCTGAACGGACAAGCAAACCTTCATCGATCTCCACAACGTCGGCTTCGTCACGTTCAACTTTGGCCAACTGAGGCAGATTGCGCAGGCGGTTGGCGACGTTGAAGAGAGCAGCCGGGTTTTGCAGAACGGGCGTGAAGTTCACGGTCGCAGCGCCCAAACTAACCTGCGGAACGGCGCGGAGTGCAGCAATCGGCAGTTGGCGCCGGATCGGCAAGGCTCGTGTCAGAACTGTCAGATCGCGAATGGGGATTATGACTGGGCGCTGCGGCAAGGGAGGCGCCTGGGTCCCGACCGATGACGGCGGCGAATTATTGGGCTGCCTTTCCGCCGCGTTCTCTGTTGCTGGTGCCACCGGCGGTATAATCAGTGGTTTGAATACTCCTGATGCCGTTTGAGCATAGGCTGATGTTGCTACCAGCAGTCCACAAATTGCAGCGGAACTAGCCAACGAAATCCGAATGCTCATGCAGTTTGCCCCCGAGGCCTTCCCACCCGGAGAATGAAGCACGAATTTTTGCGTTCAGGAATAGTCAAAAGCCCGACAGTGGCGAGGTACTGCAGCTTCGGGGATTGGCCGTATGCGACAACCAGCCAATGCCACGACAATCTACCGTAGCAGCCATGCATTCGGCGAACCGCCGCTGTTGACTGCAGGCTCCAACGCCGCCCTTAGGTCTCCATGCAAAAATGCCGGCGTTGCTCGTCCCAATCGATCGGAAACGGGTCCATCAACGTAGCCAGCGTGGTGTCCGGACCTAGCTGCCCATCAAGGATAGCATCGATGATGTCGGGCGCCAGCAAGGTCAGCCGCAGGACGCGCGTGAGGTAGGACGGCGAGATCTTCTCGCTCG
>JALREL010000116.1 GCA_023262005.1 Sphingorhabdus sp.
TGGCCTGCGCGGACGCGGCGGGGCGGGCTTCCCGACCGGCATGAAGTGGAGCTTCATGCCCAAAACGCCGTCACCCGAGCGGCCCAATTTTCTCGTTATCAATGCGGACGAGTCCGAGCCCGGCTCGTGCAAGGACCGCGAGATCATCCGCCACGATCCGCACAAGCTGATTGAAGGGGCGCTGGTCGCCGGTTTTGCGATGCGCGCGCGGGCGGCCTATATCTATATTCGCGGCGAGTTCATCTACGAAGCCAAGGTGCTCGAGGCAGCAGTTGCAGAGGCCTATGCCGCTGGTCTGATTGGCAAGAACGCCTGCAAGTCAGGCTACGATTTCGACGTCTTCGTCCATCGCGGCGCGGGCGCCTATATTTGCGGTGAAGAAACCGCGATGATCGAAAGCCTCGAAGGCAAAAAGGGCCAGCCGCGTCTGAAGCCGCCATTCCCGGCAGGGGCCGGTCTCTATGGCTGTCCGACCACGGTCAATAATGTCGAAAGCATCTCGGTCACGCCGACAATCCTGCGTCGTGGGCCGGAATGGTTCTCCAGCTTTGGCAACCCGAACAATGCGGGTACCAAGCTGTTCCAGATTTCGGGCCATGTGAACACGCCTTGCGTGGTTGAGGAAGCGATGAGCATCCCCTTCCGCGAGCTCATCGAAAAACATGCCGGCGGCATCCGTGGCGGGTGGGATAATCTGCTCGCGGTGATCCCCGGTGGTTCGTCGGTGCCGCTCGTTCCCGCCGCGCAAATCATGGACGCACCGATGGATTTTGACGGGCTGAAAGCGCTCGGCTCCGGCCTTGGCACCGCCGCCGTGATTGTGATGGACAAGTCGACCGACATCGTCCGCGCGATTTCTCGCCTGTCCTATTTCTACAAGCATGAAAGCTGCGGCCAGTGCACGCCGTGCCGCGAAGGAACTGGCTGGATGTGGCGCGTGATGGAGCGCCTGCGCGAAGGCCATGCCGACGTATCGGAAATCGACACATTGTTCGAAGTAACCAAGCAGGTCGAAGGTCACACCATCTGCGCGCTTGGCGATGCGGCAGCCTGGCCGATCCAGGGCCTGATCCGCCATTTCCGCCCCGAAATCGAACGCCGTATTGCAAATGCAAATGGCGGTGAAATGCTGGAGGCGGCGGAGTAAGATATGCCTAAAGTCACCGTAGACGGCGTTGAAATCGAAGTTCCGCAGGGAGCCACCGTCCTGCAAGCGTGCGAGCTTGCCGGCAAAGAAATACCGCGTTTCTGTTATCATGAGCGGCTGAGCATCGCCGGCAATTGCCGCATGTGCCTGGTCGAGGTCGCTCCCGGTCCGCCAAAGCCGCAAGCTAGCTGCGCGCTGCCTGCAACCGAAGGGCAGGTTATTCGCACTGACAGCGAGATGGTCAAAAAGGCACGCGAAGGGGTGATGGAGTTCCTGCTCATCAACCACCCGCTCGATTGCCCGATTTGCGACCAGGGTGGCGAATGCGATTTGCAGGACCAGTCGGTTGCCTATGGTCGCGGTGCCTCACGCTATGACGAGAATAAGCGCGCGGTGACCGAGAAATATATGGGTCCCATCGTCAAGACGGTGATGACCCGCTGCATTCAGTGTACTCGCTGCGTACGTTTTGCCGAAGAAGTGGCTGGTATCGAGGAAATCGGCGCGATCTATCGCGGCGAGAATATGCAGATTACCAGCTATCTCGAACGTGCGGTGACAAGCGAACTTTCAGGCAATGTCGTCGACCTGTGCCCAGTCGGCGCGCTAACCAGCAAGCCCTATGCGTTCAACGCACGCCCCTGGGAACTGAAGAAGACCCCGGCGATTGACGTGATGGACGCGGTGGGCACCAATATCCGCCTCGACAGCCGGGGCAGGGCGGTGCTGCGCGCGGTTCCGCGTATCAACGAAGACGTCAATGAAGAGTGGGCACATGACAAGACCCGCCATGCGGTTGATGGCCTCACCCATCGCCGCCTCGACAAGCCCTATGTCCGCAAGGGTGGCAAGCTGGTCGCAACAAGCTGGCAGGAGGCATTTGACGCGATCAAGGCCAACTGGTCGGGCGACGCTGCCGTCGTCGCAGGCGATATGGTCGATTGCGAAACGATGTTCGCCGCTCGCGAATTGGCGGGAAGCAATATGCTTGAAGGCCGCCAGACCGGCCTTGCCTATGACACGTCGTCGCTTTCGGCGGTCAATTTCAACACCACCATTGCGGGCATCGAAAATGCCGATGTGATCCTTTTGGTGGGCAGCGACCTTCGCCGTGAAGCACCGCTGGTGAATACGCGCATCCAGAAAGCGGTCCGGAAGAAGGGTGCAAAGGTTTTCGCCATTGGGCCCCAAACCGACCTGACTTACAAGGTTGAGTGGCTGGGTGATGATCTCGGCGCTTTGGCAAAGGCGCCCAAGGCACTGGCTGACGCGCTGAAAACCGCCGAACGCCCTGCCATTATTGTTGGCGGCGGCGCACTGCGTTACGAAGGTGTCCACGGTGCAGCGCTGGCATTTGCGAAGAAGTACAAGCTGGTCAAAGATGGCTGGAATGGCTTCAACGTCCTGCACTTCGCGGCTGCACGGATGGGCGGATTGATGCTCGGCTATGCCTATGCCGGCGGTATCAAAGCGCTTGCCGCAAAGAAGCCAAAGCTGGCTTTCTTCCTTGGTGCGGATGAGGTTGACTACAGCCTCTTTGCCAAGACCTTCAAAGTCTATGTCGGTCACCATGGTGACAATGGTGCAGCCAATGCAGATGTTGTTTTGCCGGGTGCTGCTTATTCGGAAAAATCCGGTACTTGGGTGAACCTGGAAGGCCGTGTCCAGCGTGGCGAACGTGCTGTCTTCCCGCCGGGGGATGCACGCGAGGATTGGGCGATTTTCCGTGCGCTTTCCGACGTTCTGGGCAAGCGCCTGCCGTTTGACAATCTTGACCAACTGCGCGCTGCGATGGCGAAGGCCGTACCAGCGCTCGGCCAGGAAGGTCTCGCCGACTATGGCTGGTCTGAACCCAAGCTTGAAACCAAGGTTTCGGGCAAGATCGCCGATTATCCGATCAAGGATTTCTACCTCACCAACAGCATCTGCCGCGCATCTCCGACGATGCAGCGCTGCTCGGCTGAACTGGTGCATGGCCAGGAATGGCTGGAGGCTGCGGAATGACCGCCTTTTTCCAAACTCTCGGCATGTCCTATGAATGGGCGTGGTTCGTGGCCACGATCTGCGGTATTCTGCTGATCGCATTGCCTTTGATGCTTGCCGTTGCGATGATCATCTACGCCGACCGCAAGATCTGGGCGGCGATGGCGCTCCGTCGTGGACCAAACGTTGTGGGCCCCTTTGGCCTACTCCAGTCCTTCGCTGATGGCCTCAAGGTATTCCTGCAGGAAACGATCATCCCCTCGGCATCGAACCGCGGCCTGTTCCTGATCGCGCCGATCATCACCTTCACCGTAGCGCTTATGGCCTGGGCAGTGATCCCGTTCAATTCGGGCGCGGTGCTGGCGGATATCAATGTCGGCCTGCTCTATATCCTCGCGATCAGTTCACTCGGGGTCTATGGGGTCGTTATTTCGGGTTGGTCGTCCAACTCCAAATATCCTTTCTTCTCCGCGATGCGCGCCGCCGCGCAGATGATTTCCTACGAAGTTTCAATCGGTTTCATCCTGATCTGCGTCGTCCTGTGGGCCGGCACGTTTAATATGCTCGGCATTATCGAAGCACAGAAAGCGCATGTGCTGGGTTTTGTGAACGCCTTCGGCCTCAACCCGCTGCTCTTCCCGATCGCGGTCATGTTCCTGATCAGCGCGATGGCGGAAACCGCGCGTGCGCCGTTCGACTTGACCGAGGCGGAGTCCGAGCTCGTTGCCGGATACCAGACCGAATATAGCTCAATGAGCTTCGCACTCTTCTGGCTCGGCGAATATGCAAACGTCCTGTTGATGTGCACGCTCAATGCCGTGCTCTTCTGGGGCGGTTACCTGCCGCCGGTCGACTGGGCTCCGCTCTACGCGGTTCCGGGGATTATATGGCTGTTCGCCAAGATCCTTGTCTTCTTCTTTGTCTTCAGCTGGGTAAAGGCCACGGTTCCGCGTTATCGCTATGACCAGCTGATGCGGTTGGGCTGGAAGGTCTTCCTGCCGATCTCGCTGTTCTGGGTATTCCTGGTGAGCGGTTACCTAATGTGGACGGGGCATTTCGGATGAGCCTGACTGCAACCCTAATAGCTCAGTCGATCGTAACGGCCGCCGCGCCAAACGCAGATGCGCTGCCCGGTACGGCGTGGAATTGCTCTTACAACGATGCAGAAGGCAATGCCTTTTATCTGGAAGGCGATTTTCCTGAAGCGCCCAAAGGCTGGGATCCGAACACTGGGCTGCCCACCAAAATTGCGGGCAATGGCAAAGAACTGTTCCTTGGCGACAAGGAAGTGAACGCGTTTGAAAGTCGTGAGGATATACGCACTTATGCGGTGAGTTTCCTGCATGGAGACGGTTCACGCTACAATCTGATCTTCGATTTCGTGAAAGACAGCCACGGCCTATCGACGGTTACGCATTATGTTCCGTCTGCCGATGGGCGTGGGAAGCTCCACGCCTATGCGACCGGCTACTGCAATTCGAATTTCCATGCCCTCGGCAAAGGGAAAATAATCAAATGAGCGTCACCCACCTCATCAAAAGCTTCACGCTGTGGGAATTCGTCAAGGCGCATTGGCTGACCTTGCAATATTTCTTCAAGCCCAAGGCGACGATCAACTATCCGTTCGAAAAGAACCCCATTAGCCCGCGTTTCCGCGGCGAGCATGCGCTGCGCCGTTATCCCAATGGTGAAGAGCGTTGCATCGCGTGCAAGTTGTGCGAAGCGGTTTGCCCGGCGCAGGCGATTACCATCGAGGCCGAACCGCGAGAGTCGCGCCATCCTCCACATGCGTTGCCTCATGGCTGCGGGGCGGCTGACAGATGCCGCCAACGTGGCCTCCGACTACCGACGCCGCGTGCACCGCGAAGCTGGCGTCGAGCCCGGTGCCGA